>NZ_JBSHKH010000105.1:0-29652 GCF_053643595.1 Streptomyces sp. NPDC055506
GGCCTCCACGAGCGGCCCGCAACGCCCCCTCTCCATGCGCCGTGCGTCATTTCCGTACGGTGCCGAAGCGGATGTCGTACGACGTCCCCGGGTGCATCAGGCGCAGCATCCGCTCGCCCTCGGCGGTGACCTCGTCCCGCCGGGCCCGGGTGAGCCGGTCGAAGGGCTCGATCACGAGGGCGTCGTCCTCCAGTCGCCACAGGCCCGCGAGGAAGCCGTCGACGAGGAGCGTGGGGTAGGCGATGTTGCCCTGCCAGGAGCGGCCCCGGTGTTCCTGGGGGACGACGCGGGTGCGGTCGGCGTGGGACAGGAGCAGGTTGTCGAACTCGGGCAGGAAGCGCGGCGGGGCAGGGGTGTCCGGGTCGGGGCGGGGGGCGTCCGGGAGGTCGAAGAGCTCGGCGCCGCCCTCGTCCTGGAAGGTGACGAGTCGCGGGCGGAGTCGTTCGAAGGCGTCCCGCAGACGGGTCAGTCCGGCCCAGGTCTGCATGTCCTTCACGGAGGCCGGGCCGAAGGCGGCGAGGTAGCGCAGGACGACCGCGTCGGGGGCGGGGGCGGGTTCGGCGGGGCGGCCGAGCCAGTGCTCGGCGGTGGTGAGACTGACCTGCCCGCTGCGGCCCCACAGACCGCGCGGGGTCACCTGCACGAGCGGCAGCCGGCACCGGGCGGCGACCGCCAGGGCCTGCGGATCGGCGTCGGGCCACTGCTGGAGCAGGGCCTCGCGCAACTGTTTCATCGTGCGGGGCCCGTCCTCGACGAGGTCCCGGGCGAGAGCCGCGAGCCGGTCCAGGTCGACACCGGCGAGTCCCTTGCGGAACTGGACCAGCTCCCGGTCCCGGGCGGGCTGCACCAGCGGCCTCAGGGTGAGGCAGTCGTCCGCGGTGTGGGTGTGGATGGTGGAGCGCATCGTGACGATACGCACGACCTCGCGGTCGGCCATCGGCTTCGACAGCGCCTCGGGGTCGAAACCGTCGAGGCGGGCGGCGAGCGCGTAGTACGGCGGCTTGACGTTCTGCGCCTGGAGGCCGACCAGATGTTCGACGGCCGCGACGGCGGACATCCGGGCGGGGCGCAGCAGCAGTTGCCGGTCGAGGGTGGCGCGGTTGAGGGCACGGGTACCGAGGACGCTCCGCTGGGTGTTCGCCATGGGGGCACGGTAGCCGGGGTCGCGGACAGGTTCTGTCCGCGACGGCGGTGAATCCCGGAGCCGGTGGTATTCCGGGCGGGGCGGGGTAAAGGGAGTCGATCAGCCCCCGTCGAGAAGGAGCCGAGGATGACCGACGACGCCTACCTGTTCCTGCTTGACGACCCGTCCGCGCCGCTCGGCGTGGCCCCCGCCGCGGTCGGGGATCTCGCGTGCATGGAGACTCCCGCGGTACGCGCGTGGCTGGACGCGCAGGGAAGCACGCCGGTCTCGCCGCAGCTGCGTCTGCTGCCGCCGGAGGAGACGGCGGCGATCCCCGAGGGAGCGGAACGGCTGCCGGTCCCGCTGGGCGACGAGGAGTTGAGCCGGGTCCGCCATCTGAACGCACCGCAGTCGCTCGCCCGGGTCGAGGAGGAGCTGCTCGCCTTCCGCGACTGCGCGGACGGCCGGGACGGCCTGATCGCCCGCGCGCTGGCCGCCGGTGTGGCACCGCACCGCGTCGTCGAACTGACCGGGGTGGACCCCGCGACGGTGACCGCGGCGGCGAGCCGCTGACGTCACGTGTCACGCGCCGGGCCCGGGGTCCGGACGGACCGGTGAGGTGATGCCGGCGCGGGCCGCCTCCAGCTGGGCGGCGAACGCGATGCCGAGGAAGAGCGCGACGGCGGTGAGGTTGGCCCACAGCAGCAGGGCGATGAAGGCGGTGAGCGGCCCGTACACGGCGCCGAATGCACCGCTCTCCTCGACGTACAGCGCGAGCAGCCAGGTGGCCGACACCCACAGCAGGAGGTGCACGGCCGAGCCGAAGGCCAGCCAGGTGTAGCCGGGCTGGACGCGGCGAGGCGACCAGCGGAAGATCACGGCGGAGGCCATCCAGGCCAGCGCGAGCCCCACGGGGATGTCGAGCACACTCCACCATTGCGGCCCGCTGCCCTCCCAGCCGGCGGAGTCCGCCACCGCGTCCCCCACGGCCTCGCCGGCGACGAGTGCGACGAACCCCAGCACCAGAGGCAGGCCGGCGGCGAGCGCGAGCACGAGGCCTCGCGCGTACTTGCGCGGGAAGGGACGGTCGCGCTCGATGCCGTAGATACGGTTGGCGCCGCGCTCGATCTGGCCCATGGCCGAGGCGAGGTTCAGCAGCGCGAATCCCAGGCCGAGCCAGAGGGCGAGCGTGCTCCAGACGTCGCCGTGAGCGGTGCGCCGCGTCCCCTCGAAGGCGTCCTCGACGATCTGGGCGCTGGCACCCGGCACGATCCGGCCGAGCGTGAGCTCGATGATCCGGCCCACGCCCTCGGTGTGCACCGAGGTGGCCAGCCCGACGAGCGCCACGGTGCACGGAACCAGTCCGAGCACCACCTGGAAGGCGAGGGCCCGCGCGTTGCTGAAGCCGTCCGCGTAGCGGAACCGGGCGAAGGAGTCCGTCAGCAGCCGCAGCCCCCCGTAGTGGCGCAGGGCGGCGAACGCCTCGTCTCCGGAGAGCTCGTCTCCGATCATGTCCCGGGTCTGGGGGACGTGGACGGCGGTACCCATGGCGTGGACTCTCCTTGTCGGACGGCTGGTCCTTGTCCGTTTTCCCCGTCCTTTTCCCCCGACGCCGCGCCCACCGGTACCGGCCTTCGGGGGAATTCCGGGGACGCGCCGAGGTCCGGCGGGCGGTGGGTGGTACGGGCATGAGATGGCCGCGTCTGCCGAACCGCCCGCCTCGCCGCCCGGACGCCCGGGCGGCGAGGAGCCGCGTGTCCCGGCCTGGCTGCGGACCGCGGCCGCGTACGCCTGGCGGATCATCGCCGTCGGCATCGTCGTCCGCGTCGCCTTCTCCGTGCTCGGGCAGTTCCACCGGATCGCCGTCGCCGTCTTCCTCGGTCTCGTCATCGCCGCCGTGCTGCGCCCCGCGGCCGGTCTGCTGGCCCGGTTCATGCCCAGGCCGGTCGCGGTCGGCGTGGCGATCGTCGGCGGCATCGTCCTCGTCCTCGGGGCGCTGGCCCTGGTGGGTGAGACCGTGGCGGATCAGCGCCGCGGGCTGGAGCGGGAGTTCGTGGCGGGGATCGACCGGATCGAGCGCCAGTTGGAGGAGCCGCCGTTCCGGCTTCCCGCGGACGCCTTCGCCGATCTGCAGTCCCGGATCGGCAGGCTCCTGTCGAGCCATCGCTCCACCCTCATCAGTACGGCGCTCAGCGGTGCGAGCCGGCTGCTGGAGGTGCTGACCGTGCTGGCTCTGGCCCTGTTCTGCGCGGTCTTCTTCACGCACTCGGGCGAGCGGCAGTGGCGGTGGCTGTGCGACCAGCTCCCCGACGGGGCGCGGCGGCAGGTCACGGTCGCGGGCCGGGCCGCGTGGCGGACCTTCACCGGCTATACGCACGGCATCCTGCTGGTGGCGGCGACCAACGCGGTCCTCGTGGGCATCGCCCTGTTCGCCCTCGGGGTGCCGCTCGCCGTGCCGCTGGCGCTGCTGGAGTTCCTGGCCGCCTTCATCCCCTTGATCGGCTCGCCGATCGCCCTGGCGGTCGCGGCTGTCGTCGCGCTGGCGACGAAGGGGCCGCTCATCGCCCTGGTGGTGGTGGCCCTGATCGTGATCATCGGGCAGATCGAGGGCCACCTGCTGCACCCCATCGTGATGAGCTGGGCCGTGCGGCTGCACCCGGTGGTGGTGGCCCTGGCGGTCGTCGGCGGAGCGGTGGCGGCGGGGGTGATCGGCGCCGTGGTGGCCGTACCGCTGGTGGCGGTGGTGTGGTCCGTGTACCAGGCGCTGCGCGGGTCCGGGGGCCAGGTCACGAAGCCGGCGTGAACGCCGTCCCGGGTCATGGAGACCGGGGCCACAGTCAGGGAGAGGGCAAGGTCACAGCCGTGCCCACTGCTGCTCTTTCGTTAACGTGGCCTAACATCCGAGCATGACGGTCCTGCCTGACGACAGGCTTGAGCTGGCCGGCGAGTTCCCTGATGTGCCCCATGAGCAGTGGCAGCGCCTTGTGGCGGGTGTGCTGCGCAAGTCGGGCAAGGACGTCGAGGGAGCCGAGGCCGAGGAAGCCCTGTCCACCGCCCTGGAGGACGGGTTGCGCACCCGGCCCCTCTACACCGCCCGTGACGCCGCTCCCGAGCCTGGTCTCCCCGGGTTCGCGCCCTTTGTGCGCGGCGGCCGTGCCGAGGGGAACACGGTCGGCGGCTGGGACGTACGGCAGCGGCACGCGGTGGCCGACAACGCCACGGTGCTCGCGGACCTGGAGAACGGCGTCACCTCCCTCTGGCTGACCGTGGGCGAGGACGGCATTCCGGTGCCGTCCCTCGGCAAGGTCCTCGACGGCGTCTATCTCGACCTGGCACCCGTCGTCCTCGACGCGGGACGCGAGACCGAGCCCGCCGCACGGGAGTTGCTGCGGCTGCACGGGGAGCGGGGCGTCGCCCCGGACGCGGCGCGCGGCAACCTGGGCGCGGACCCGCTCGGCCACGAGGCCCGTACGGGACAGGGGTACGAGGTCGCGCCGGTGGCGGAGCTCGCGCGGCTGTGCGCCGGGGAGTACCCGGGGCTGCGGGCGCTTACTGTGGACGCGCTGCCGTACCACGAGGCCGGCGGTTCGGCCGCCCAGGAGCTGGGCTGCTCGCTGGCCACGGCGGTGGCGTATCTGCGGGAGCTGACCGAGGCCGGGCTGAGCGTCGAACGGGCCTGCGCACAGCTGGAGTTCCGGTACGCGGCGACCGCCGACCAGTTCCTGACGATCGCCAAGCTGCGGGCCGCGCGCCGGCTGTGGGCGAGGGTCGCCGAGGCCTGCGGGGCCCCGCGCGCGGGGGCGCAGCTCCAGCACGTCGTCACCTCACCGGTGATGATGACGCGCCGCGACCCGTGGGTGAACATGCTGCGCACCACCATCGCGACGCTGGCCGCGGGGGCGGGCGGGGCCGACTCGGTCACCGTGCTGCCCTTCGACCACGCGCTCGGCCTGCCGGACGCGTTCGCCCGCCGTATCGCCCGCAACACCTCCACGATCCTCATCGAGGAGTCGCACCTGTCCCGGGTGATCGACCCGGCGGGCGGCTCCTGGTACGTGGAGCGGCTCACCGACGAACTCGCCCGGGCGGGCTGGGAGTTCTTCCGGCGGATCGAACGGCTCGGCGGCCAGGCGGCCGCCCTGCGCTCCGGCGACCTCGGCCAGGACCTCGCCGACACCTGGGCGGCCCGCAGCGGCAAGCTCGCCAAGCGGCGCGAACCCATCACGGGCGTCAGCGAGTTCCCGCACCTCGGCGAGAAGCCGGTCGTCCGCGAGCCGGCTCCCGAGCCGCGCTCCGGCGGGCTGCCGCGGGTGCGCCGCGACGAGGCGTACGAGGCGCTGCGTGCCCGCTCCGACGCCCATCTCGCGGCGACCGGCTCCCGGCCCCGGATCTTCCTGGCCGCGATCGGCCCGGCCGCGGCCCACACCGCACGCCTGACCTTCGCCTCGAACCTCTTCCAGGCGGGCGGCATCGAGCCCGTCACGGAGGGCACCTTCGAGGAGAGCGGCGCGAGCGAGGCCGTGCTGTGCTCCAGTGACGCCCTGTACGAGGAACAGGCCGAGGCGGTGGCCGGGCGGCTCAAGGCCGCGGGCGCCGCGCAGGTGTTCCTCGCCGGGCGGCCGGGGAACCACCCCGGTGTCGACAGTTACGTCTTCGCGGGCTGTGACGCCGTCGCCGTGCTGTCCGCGACCCTCGACCGCATGGGAGTGTCCTGATGGGAATCCCCGACTTCTCCGGGATCGAGCTGGGGACCCCGACCGCCGACGGCGGCCCCGACGAGTGGCGTACGGCGGTCAAGAACGCGTCCGGCGGGGACGACCTGCTCTGGGAGACCCCGGAGGGCATCGCGGTCAAGCCGCTGTACACCGGCCGTGACCTGGAGGGCCTGGACTTCCTGGACACGCGCCCGGGCCAGGCGCCGTATCTGCGCGGCCCGTACCCGACGATGTACGTCAACCAGCCCTGGACGATCCGTCAGTACGCCGGTTTCTCCACGGCCGAGGAGTCGAACGCCTTCTACCGGCGCAACCTCGCGGCCGGGCAGAAGGGCCTGTCGGTCGCGTTCGACCTGCCCACGCACCGGGGTTACGACAGCGACCACCCGCGCGTGACGGGTGACGTCGGCATGGCGGGTGTGGCGATCGACTCGATCTACGACATGCGCCAGCTGTTCGACGGCATCCCGCTGGACAGGATGACCGTGTCGATGACGATGAACGGCGCCGTGCTGCCGGTGCTGGCGCTGTACATCGTGGCGGCGGAGGAACAGGGCGTACCGCCCGAGAAACTGGCCGGGACCATCCAGAACGACATCCTCAAGGAGTTCATGGTCCGCAACACCTACATCTATCCGCCGAAGCCGTCGATGCGGATCATCTCCGACATCTTCGCCTTCACCTCGCAGCGGATGCCCCGCTACAACTCGATCTCCATCTCCGGCTACCACATCCAGGAGGCCGGTGCGACGGCCGACCTGGAGCTGGCGTACACGCTCGCGGACGGCGTGGAGTACATCCGGGCGGGCCGTGAGGCCGGCCTGGACGTGGACGCGTTCGCGCCCCGGCTGTCGTTCTTCTGGGCGATCGGCATGAACTTCTTCATGGAGGTCGCCAAGCTGCGGGCGGCGCGCCTGCTGTGGGCGAAGCTGGTGAAGCAGTTCGACCCGCAGAACGCCAAGTCGCTCTCCCTGCGCACCCATTCGCAGACCTCTGGCTGGTCGCTGACCGCGCAGGACGTGTTCAACAACGTGACGCGCACCTGCGTCGAGGCCATGGCGGCGACCCAGGGGCACACGCAGTCGCTGCACACCAACGCCCTCGACGAGGCGCTGGCCCTGCCCACCGACTTCTCGGCGCGTATCGCCCGCAACACGCAGCTGCTGCTCCAGCAGGAGTCCGGCACGACCCGCGTGATCGACCCTTGGGGCGGCAGCGCGTACGTGGAGAAGCTGACGTACGACCTGGCGCGGCGCGCCTGGCAGCACATCCAGGAGGTGGAGGCCGCGGGCGGCATGGCCAAGGCCATCGACGCGGGCATCCCCAAGCTGCGCATCGAGGAGGCCGCGGCCCGCACCCAGGCCCGGATCGACTCCGGTCGCCAGCCCGTCATCGGCGTCAACAAGTACCGGGTCGACAGCGACGAGCAGATCGACGTGCTCAAGGTCGACAACTCCTCGGTGCGCGCCCAGCAGGTCGAGAAGCTGCGGCGGCTGCGCGCGGAGCGGGACGAGACCGCCTGCCGGGACGCGCTGGACGCGCTGACCCGGGCCGCCGGCGGCGAGGGCAACCTGCTGGAGCTGGCGGTGAACGCCGCCCGCGCCAAGGCCACCGTCGGGGAGATCTCGGACGCCCTGGAGAAGGTGTACGGGCGGCACGCGAGCCAGATCCGTACCATCACCGGCGTGTACCGCAACGAAGCCGGGGAGTCGCCGTCCGTGGACCGTACCCGCACTCTCGTGTCCGACTTCGAGGAGGCCGAGGGGCGCCGTCCGCGCATCCTGGTCGCCAAGATGGGCCAGGACGGCCACGACCGCGGCCAGAAGGTGATCGCCACCGCCTTCGCCGACCTCGGCTTCGACGTGGACGTCGGCCCGCTGTTCCAGACCCCCGCCGAGGTGGCCCGGCAGGCCGTCGAGGCCGATGTGCACATCGTCGGGGTCTCGTCGCTGGCGGCCGGTCACCTCACCCTCGTGCCGGCGCTGCGCGAGCAGCTCGCCGAGGAGGGGCGCGAGGACATCATGATCGTGGTCGGCGGGGTGATCCCGCCGCAGGACGTGCCCACGCTGCTGGAGATGGGCGCGGCGGCCGTCTTCCCGCCCGGGACGGTGATCCCGGACGCGGCGTACGACCTGGTGAAGGGGCTGGCGGCCGACCTCGGGCACGAGCTGTGATCGAAGTCGACGCGTATGCGAAGGGCGTACTCGACGGGAAGCGGGCGATCATCGCCCGCGCCATCACGCTCGTCGAGTCGACCCGGCCCCAGCACCGGGCGCTGGCCCAGGAGCTGCTGACCGAGCTGCTGCCGCACAGCGGGCGGGCCCGGCGGATCGGCGTCAGCGGGGTGCCCGGTGTGGGCAAGTCGACGTTCATCGACGCGTTCGGCACGCTGCTGACCTCCCTCGGGCACCGGGTGGCCGTCCTCGCGGTCGACCCCTCCTCCAGCCGCACCGGCGGCTCGATCCTCGGCGACAAGACCCGGATGGAGCGCCTGGCCGTGGATCCGGCGGCGTTCGTCCGCCCCTCCCCCACGGCGGGCACGCTCGGCGGAGTGGCGAAGGCGACCCGTGAGTCGATCGTGGTGATGGAGGCGGCCGGCTACGACGTGATCCTGGTGGAGACGGTCGGCGTCGGCCAGTCCGAGACGGCGGTCGCGAACATGGTCGACTCCTTCCTGCTCCTCACCCTCGCCCGCACCGGCGATCAGCTCCAGGGCATCAAGAAGGGTGTCCTGGAGCTGGCCGATGTGATCGCCGTCAACAAGGCGGACGGTCCGCACGAGCGCGACGCCCGGGCCGCCGCGCGTGAGCTGGCGGGCGCGCTGCGCCTGATGCACGGGAAGGACGCGGCCTGGACCCCGCCCGTGCTGAGCTGCAGCGCCCGCGAGTCGGCCGGTCTGGACACCGTGTGGGAACGCCTGGAGCAGCACCGCACCCTGCTGGACTCGACCGGCCGCCTCACCGCCAAGCGCCGTGACCAGCAGGTCGACTGGACCTGGACCATGGTCCGCGACGAACTCCTCGGCCGCCTGCGGGCGGACCCGGCGGTGCGGGCACTGGCGCCCGGTCTCGAACAGCGGGTCAGGGACGGCGAGTTGACGCCGACCCTGGCCGCGGAGCGGATTCTCGGGGCGCTCGGAAGCTCCGAGCAGAACACTTTCTGAGCTGGTTCCGGCCGGAGCGGTGCGAACTTTGGACCCCCCGGTCGGAATCCACGCACCCCACTTGCATGATTATGCGTGATGATACATACTCTTCCTATGTCCAAGGTCCTCACCTCCCTGCCCGCCGGCGAGCGCGTCGGCATCGCCTTCTCGGGCGGTCTCGACACGTCCGTCGCGGTCGCGTGGATGCGCGACAAGGGCGCCGTCCCGTGCACCTACACCGCCGACATCGGCCAGTACGACGAGCCCGACATCGCCTCGGTGCCCGGCCGTGCCAAGACCTACGGTGCCGAGATCGCGCGTCTGGTCGACTGCCGTGCGGCGCTGGTCGAGGAGGGCCTGGCCGCGCTGACCTGCGGCGCGTTCCACATCCGCTCGGGCGGGCGGGCGTACTTCAACACCACGCCGCTGGGCCGTGCCGTCACCGGCACGCTCCTGGTCCGGGCGATGCTCGAGGACAACGTCCAGATCTGGGGCGACGGCTCGACCTTCAAGGGCAACGACATCGAGCGGTTCTACCGCTACGGCCTGCTCGCCAACCCGCACCTCAGGATCTACAAGCCCTGGCTGGACGCGGCCTTCGTGACCGAGCTCGGCGGCCGCAAGGAGATGTCGGAGTGGCTGCTCGCCCACGGGCTGCCCTACCGGGACTCGACGGAGAAGGCGTACTCCACGGACGCCAACATCTGGGGCGCCACCCACGAGGCCAAGACCCTGGAGCACCTGGACACCGGCGTCGAGACCGTCGAGCCCATCATGGGCGTGAGGTTCTGGGACCCCGAGGTCGAGATCGCCACCGAGGACGTGACGATCGGCTTCGACCAGGGCCGCCCGGTGACGATCAACGGCAAGGAGTTCGCCTCCCCCGTCGACCTGGTCATGGAGGCCAACGCCATCGGCGGCCGGCACGGCCTGGGCATGTCGGACCAGATCGAGAACCGGATCATCGAGGCCAAGAGCCGCGGCATCTACGAGGCGCCCGGCATGGCCCTGCTGTACACGGCCTACGAGCGGCTGGTCAACGCCATCCACAACGAGGACACCCTCGCCCAGTACCACGCCGAGGGACGGCGTCTCGGCCGGCTGATGTACGAGGGCCGCTGGCTGGACCCGCAGGCGCTGATGATCCGCGAGTCGCTGCAGCGCTGGGTCGGCGCGGCGATCACGGGCGAGGTCACGCTTCGCCTGCGCCGCGGCGAGGACTACTCGATCCTCGACACGACCGGCCCGGCGTTCAGCTACCACCCGGACAAGCTGTCCATGGAGCGCACCGAGGACTCGGCGTTCGGCCCGGTGGACCGGATCGGCCAGCTCACCATGCGCAACCTGGACATCGCCGACTCGCGCGCCAAGCTGGAGCAGTACGCCGGCATCGGCCTGATCGGCACCGGCAGCCCCACCATCGGCGCCTCCCAGGCCGCCGCGACCGGGCTCATCGGCACCATGCCGGAGCTGCCCGAGGGCGGCGCCGAGGCCATCGCCTCCCGCGGTGAGGTCTCCGAAGAGGACGCATGGCTGGACCGCGCGGCGATGGAGTCCGGCACGGACTGACCGGCCCCCGACAGCACCGTGAAGGCCGGCTCGACACCGTCGAGCCGGCCTTCGCGTCTCCCGGGGCCGTGATCAGCGGTTCGGGCATCGAGCACGCGTTGACTCCGGTCAGCAACATGACGTACGGGTGTCTTTAGAGTGAAGCCGCGCAAAGGGGCCTTCGGGGATCACGGGCCCCGCACAAGCGGGAGAGGCAAGCAGATGACCAGGCCGCAGACGGCACGCAGGAAGCGTGCGAACGGGGTGGAGTCGCGTCAGCGGATCCTCGACGCGACGGTGGAGATCGCCGGCGAACGGGGCTACGAGGGCACCTCCATCGCCGCCGTCAGCGCCAAGTGCGGACTGCCCGCCAGCTCCATCTACTGGCACTTCAAAGACAAGGACGACCTCATCGCCGCCGTCATCGAGCGCAGCTTCGAGACCTGGCTGAAGGCCGTCGCACTATCCGGCGAGGACACCGGAACCCCCCTGGAACGCGTCACCACCATGGCGGCCAACATCGCCAGATCTCTCGTCGACGCACCCGACTTCCTGCGCCTCGGCCTGATGCTCGCCCTGGAACGGCGCCCCGTGGAACCGCGGGGCCGCACCGTCTTCCTCCAGGTCCGCGAGATCGCCGCCCGACGCATCGCGGAGACGGTCGAGACCCTCTTCCCGGACCTGGAGGAGGAAGCCGTACGCACCCTCACCACCTACGCCGTCGCCGGTGCCGACGGTCTGTTCGTGCACCGGGAGATCCACGGCGAGGCCGTCGACCTGGTGGCGATGCTCGAACTGCACGCCAAGGTGGTGTACGAGGCGGCGAGCCGCATGGCGGCCGAGCGCTGAGGCAGGACATCAGCCGTCGCCGGGCTGCACGAGCCGGAAGAGCAGCCGGGCGGCTGTCCGTCGGGCGGACCGGCGCAGGCGGTACGGGAGCGGGCGGGCCGGTGCCGGGGTGGGCGTGGCGGCCAGGCGGGGAAAGAGCGCCGCGGCGTTGGCGCGGTTGACGGCCGTGAAGGTCGACGGGTCGGGGCCTGTGTCCAGGCCGGTCGCGAAGTACTGCCCGGCCACGGCGGGGGCGAAGGGCCAGTCGCTGCCGAACAGGACGCGTTCGGGGCGGGCGAAGGCGAGCAGGGTGGGCAGGGCCGCCGGGCTGGAGGACAGGGCCGTGTCGAAGTAGAAGCTCCGGAAGTCGTCCAGCACGTCCAGGGGACTGCGCCTCGTCTCGGCGGCGAGGGCGACGGCCATGCGGTGGGAGGCGTAGGGCACGAACCCTCCAGCGTGGCTGAGGATGAACCGGATGTTCGGGTACGTACGGACGACACCGTTGCGGACGAGGAGGTAGGCGGCCCGCGTGGTGTCGAGGAGGAAGTCGGCGGCGAACGGCGGGATGTGCTCGACGGCCGGTGCGGGCAGCTCGGCCGGATGGACGAGGACGACGGCGCCGCGTTCGTCCAGGGTCCGCCACAGCGGGTCCTGGCCGTCGGCGCCCAGGTAGCTGCCCTGGTTGTTGGCGAGCAGGGTGACGCCGTCGGCCCCCAGCTCGTCCAGGGCGCGCCGGGCCTCCTCGGCGGATGCTGTGAGGTCGGGCATCGGCAGGGTGGCGAAGTGGCCGAAGCGGCCCGGGTGTTCGGCGGTGAGGGTCGCGCCGTGGTCGTTGAGCCGGCGGGCCAGGGACGCCGCCTCGGCAGGGTCGGTGAGGAAACCGGTGCCGGGGGTGGAGACCGACAGAAGGGCCGTGGTGATGCCCAGCAGGTCCATGAGCTCCAGCGCGGCCACGGGGCTCCAGTCGGGCAGGGCGCGGCCGCCCGCCTCTTCGATGCCGGCCTTGGCGAGCAGGTCGCGGTAGAAGGGCGGCACGCTGTGCTGGTGGACGTCGATGCGGCCCGTCATGACGTGCTGTCCCTTCCGTCGAGCAGGTCGAGCGCCACGTCGGTGATCATGTCCTCCTGGCCGCCGACCATCCCGCGCCGGCCGACCTCGACGAGCAGGCTGCGGGCGTCGACGCCGTAGCGGGCCGCGGCGGCCTCGGCGTGGCGCAGGAAGCTGGAGTAGACGCCGGCGTAGCCGAGGGTGAGGGTCTCGCGGTCGACCTGGACGGGGCGGTCCTGCAACGGCCGTACGAGGTCGTCGGCCGCGTCCTGGAGCGCGAACAGGTCGCAGCCGTGCGGGAGCCGGAGCTTGTCGGCGGCGGCGATGAACACCTCCAGGGGCGCGTTCCCGGCTCCGGCGCCCATGCCGGCCAGCGAGGCGTCGACGCGGTGGGCGCCGTGCTCGACGGCGGTGAGCGAGTTGGCCACGCCGAGGGAGAGGTTGTGGTGGGCGTGGATGCCGATCCCGGTGGCCGGGTCGAGGGCCTGCCGGAGGGCGTCGACGCGGGCGGCGACGCCCCGTGTCGTCAGCGCGCCGCCGGAGTCGACGACGTAGACGCAGGTGGCGCCGTAGCTCTCCATCAGGCGTGCCTGACGGGCGAGTGTCGCGGGGTCCGTCATGTGGCTCATCATCAGGAAGCCGACGGTGTCCATGCCGAGTTCGCGTGCCGCGGCGACGTGCTGGGCCGAGATGTCGGCCTCGGTGCAGTGGGTGGCCACGCGGACGACGGACGCCCCGGCGGAGTGGGCGTCGCGCAGGTCGTGGACGGTGCCGATGCCGGGGAGCAGGAGGGTGGCGACGCGGGCCCGGGTGACCACCGAGGCGACGGCCTCGATCCACTCCAGGTCGGTGTGGGCGCCGAAGCCGTACACGCAGGAGGAGCCCGCGAGTCCGTCGCCGTGGGCGACCTCGATGGAGTCGACTCCGGCGGCGTCCAGGGCGGCGGCGACGGCGGCCGCCTGGGCGGTCGTGTACTGGTGCCGGACGGCGTGCATGCCGTCCCGGAGGGTGACGTCGCTGATGTACAGGCGGTTCATCGGGCCACCCCCGCGGGTGTGCGCAGGGCGATGCGTTCGGCGGCGGCGACGGCCGCGGAGGTCATGATGTCGAGGTTGCCTGCGTAGGCGGGCAGGTGGTCGGCGGCGCCGGTGACTTCGAGCATGACGGTGACCCTTGTGCCGGTGAACGGGCCGACGCCGGGGATGTGCAGGGAGTCGTGCCGGTCGAACTGGACGCTCTGCTTGAGCCGGTAGCCGGGCACGTACGCCCGGACCTTCTCGGCCGTCGCCAGGATGCTGTTCTCGATGGCGGCGTGGTCGCAGTCGCCCTCGACCAGGCAGTACACGGTGTTGCGCATCAGCAGGGGCGGCTCGGCCGGGTTGAGGATCATGACGGCCTTGCCGCGGCGGGCGCCGGCGACCTCGCGCAGGGCGCGGGAGGTGGTCTCGGTGAACTCGTCGATGTTGGCGCGGGTGCCGGGGCCGGCCGACCTCGCGGCGATGGAGGAGACGATCTCGGCGTAGGCGACGGGGGCGACCTGCGCGACGGCCGCCGCGATCGGCACGGTGGCCTGGCCGCCGCAGGTGACCATGTTCAGGTTCGGGGCGTCGAGATGGGCGTCGAGGTTGACCACGGGCACGCAGTACGGGCCGATCGCGGCGGGCGTGAGGTCGAGGACCCGGACACCGGTGGGCTCCAGCTTGGCCCAGTTGGCCTGGTGCGCGCCTGCGGACGTGGCGTCGAAGACCAGCCTGATGTCCTGGAACCCGGGCAGCGCCAGCAGTCCGTCGACGCCGTCGGCGGTGGTGGCGACACCCAGCCGTCGGGCCCGGGCCAGACCGTCGGAGGCGGGGTCGATCCCGGCCATCGCGCCCATCGTGAGCGCGCCGGAGCCGCGCATGATCTTGATCATCAGGTCGGTACCGATGTTGCCGGAGCCGATGACGGCGACCGGCCAGGGGGCAGGGGGCATGGAGGTCTCCTGGGGCAGCTGATCAGACGAAACTCACCGACACCGGCCCGAGGCCGCTGAAGCGGGCCTCCACTTTCTGGCCTGCGGTGACGAACGGGGCGGTGGTCATGGCGCCGGGCAACACCACATGGCCCGGTTCCAAGGTGATGTCGAAGGCGGACAGCGTGTCGGCGAGCCAGGCGACCGCTGCGGCCGGATGCCCGAGCACCTCCCGGCCGCTGCCCGAGGCGACGCGCTCGCCGTCGACGAGCAGGTCGACCAGGACGGCGGGGAGATCGGGCGCCTCGGCGAGGGGTGTCCACGCGCCGACGACCAGACCGGCCGAACTGGCGTTGTCCGCGACCGTGTCGGCCAGGGTGATCCTCCAGTCGCGGATCCGGCTGTCGACGATCTCCAGCGCGGGCGCGACCGCCTCGGTCGCCGCGAGGACCTCCGCGACGGTGACGCCGGGCCCGCGCAGGGGCGCGGCGAGCCGGAAGCAGATCTCCGGCTCGACGCGCGGGGCGCAGTACCGCCCCGCGCCTACGGCGCCACCGTCGCGGTGGACCATGTCGTCCAGCAGGTGCCCGAAGTCCGGCTCGCCGACGCCGAGAAGCTTCTGCATCGCGGCCGAGGTCAGTCCGACCTTGTGCCCGACGACCGTGGCACCGGCGGCCAGCCGTTCGGCGATGTTGCCCTGCTGGACGGCGTACGCGTCGGCCGTGTCCAGGCCCGGCAGCAGTTCCGACAGCGGGTCGATCGGCGTCGCGCTGCGCTCGGCCTCGCGCAGCAGCCTGCGGGCTCGTGCACGCTGGGGGGCGGTCAGGGTCATGCCTTGCTCCTCGCTGCCAGGCGGCTCGCCGCGTCGTGGACCAGCCGGGCGTGGATCTCGAACATCGCCACCAGGTCCACGGCCTCGCCGTGGATCTCCCGGTGCACGAACAGACCGTCGGCGCCCGCGACGGCGTAGGTGGTGAGGGTGCGGGCCGCGGCCTCGTCCAGCTCCGGATACAGCTCCCGGGCCGTCTCCGCGATGCGTCGGGCGGCGATCTCGCGGACCTGGAGGAAGACGGTGCGGCCGCGGGGTTCGCTGGGGCGTCGTTCCAGGGCGAGCATCAGCCCGAGGCGGAGGAAGTCGGGTGCGTCGACGAGGGATCTGGCGATGTTGGCGGCCATGGTGGTGACGCGTTCCAGGGGGGTGCCGGTGTCCTCGCCGGGTAGTGCGACGGCCTTCAGCCAGGTCTCGAAGCTGCGCTCGATGACGGCGGCGATGAGGTCGTCCTTGTCCTTGAAGTGCCAGTAGATGGAGCTGGCGGGCAGTCCGCATTTGGCGCTGACGGCGGCGATGGAGGTGCCCTCGTAGCCCCGTTCGCCGGCGATCTCCACCGTCGCGTCGAGGATCCGCTGACGCGACTCCACCCCGTTCGCACGCTTCCTGCGCGGCACTTGACCCTCTCCCTCACTCTGCTTACCGTAGCGGTCATTCCAATTGGAGTAAACACTACAGCAACCCATGTGCAACACCCCCCGACAAGGACGAGAGCGAGGTGGCCCGGTGGGCGAGATCAGACCGGGAGAGACGGCCTACGACGTGGCGGTGATCGGCTATGGGCCCACGGGGGTCACGGCGGCGAACCTGCTCGGCGCGATGGGGCTGCGGGTCGTCGTGCTCGAACGCGACGCCGAGATCTTCTCCCGTGCCCGGGCCATCTCCACGGACGAGGAGGTCATGCGGATCTGGCAGCGCGTCGGTCTGGACGAGCGGCTCAAGCGGGACATGCTGGCCGAGCGGCCCTGCGACTTCGTCGACGGGCGCGGCCGGACCTTCCTCAGCGCGCGCCCGGCCTCGCACGGCCACGGCCATCCGCCGCAGCTGTTCCTCTACCAGCCGGCGGTGGAACGGGTCCTGCGCGAAGGCGCCGCCCGCTACCCGAACGTCGAGGTGCTGCTGCGGCACGAGTGCCTGCGGCTGCGGCAGGACGCCGACGGCGTGGAGCTGACAGTGGCGGGCACTGCCGACGACTCCGTACGGCGGCTGCGCGCCGCGTATGTGATCGCCGCCGACGGCGGGTCCAGCCTCACCCGGGCCCAGCTGAACATCGGCTACGAGGGCCGGACCTACGAGGACCGCTGGGTGGTCATCGACACCGAGATGCTCAAGCCCTGGCCGGACCACGACCGGCTGCGCTTTCGCTGCGACCCGGCCCGGCCGGCCGTGGACTGCCCGACCCCGCTGGGGCACCACCGCTGGGAGTTCCCGATCCTGCCGGGCGACGACGAGGCGTATCTGACCACGGACGACGCGGTGTACGAGCTGGTGGCCCGGTACGGCATCGGCAGGGACAGCGTCAAGGTCCTGCGCGCCACCGTCTACAGCCACCACGTCCGCTTCGCGACCCGCTTCCGGGTGGGCCGGGTCTTCCTCGCCGGGGACGCGGCCCACGCCATGCCGCCGTGGATCGGCCAGGGCATGGCCGCCGGGGTGCGTGACGTGGCCAACCTGTGCTGGAAGCTGGCGGCCGTGCTGCGGGGCGAACTGCCCGAGACGCTGCTGGACAGCTACGAGGCCGAACGCATGCCGCACGTCAGGGAGGTGACGAAGCGGGCGGTGTTCGTCGGGCGGATCATCACCGAGCGGCGCCGTCCGGTCACCCTGGTCCGCGACGCCGTGCTCCCCGTCCTGAACCGGGTGCCGGGGTTCGGCGACTGGTTGCAGGACTCCAAGTGGATACCCGTCGCCCGCTACGCCGAGGGTTTCCAGGCCCGCTCGCGTGCCAAGGCCTCGGGCAGCCAGCTCCCCCAGCCCTGGGTGACCGGGCCCGACGGCGAACGGGTGCGGCTCGACGACGTTCTCGGGGGCCGCTGGCTGCTGCTGCACGCCCGCGCCGAGGCCGCCCGGCCGACGTGGCGCGTCCCCTCGCTGATCGTCACGCCCGCCGGTTCCGCACCTGCCGAGGGCACCCTCGTCGACAGCGACAGTGTGCTGCTGCCCTGGCTGGACCGGCACCGCACGGCCACCGTCGCCCTGCGCCCGGACGCCTACGTCTACGCCGCTGCCCGCGCGGGAGCCCGGCTCCCGGATCCCCCGGCGGGATTCACCCCCCTTCCGCACGAGACCGCCTCGACGCCCCTGTGAGGACCACCATGAGCGCACCGACCGAACTGCCCTCGCCGCCCTCGATGCGAGAGCGTCTGCTCGACGTCGCCGGCAGGAAGATCTTCGTCGCGGAGACCGGCGAGGGCCCGCCCGTCCTGCTGCTGCACGGCGGCGGCCCCGGCGCCTCCGGCGTCTCCAACTACACGCGCAACATCGCCGCGCTGGCGAAGGAGTACCGGGTCATCGTCCCCGACCTGCCCGGCTACGGCCGCAGCACCAAGGGCGTCGACGCCGCCGACCCCTTCGGGCACCTCGCCGACGGCATCCGGGGCCTGCTCGATCAACTCGGCCTGGAGAAAGCCCACTTGGTGGGCAACTCCTACGGCGGTGCCTGTGCGCTGCGGCTGGCCCTGGACACCCCCGACCGGGTCGACCGCATGGTGCTGATGGGTCCCGGCGGCATCGGCACCACCCGCGGCTTGCCCACGCCGGGTCTCACCAGCCTGCTGAACTACTACAACGGGGACGGGCCGTCACGGGCGAAGCTGGAGAAGTTCATCCGTGAGTACCTCGTCTTCAACGCCGCCGACGTCCCTGACGCGGTGATCGACGCGCGCTACGAGGCGAGCATCGACCCCGAGGTGGTGGCCGCCCCGCCGCTGCGCCGCCCCTCGGGGCCGAACGCCCTGCGCACCCTATGGAGGATGGACTTCACCCGCGACCGGCGGCTCGCCCGTCTGCCCGTGCCCACGCTGGTGCTGTGGGGCGCCGCCGACCGGGTCAACCGGCCGTCCGGCGGGGCGATGCTGGCCGAGCGCATGCCCGACTGCGATCTGTATCTGGTCGCCAACACCGGCCACTGGGTGCAGTTCGAGCGCGCGGAGCTCTTCAACCGGCTGTGCGCCGGCTTCCTGGCGGGCCGCCGATGAAGACGCCCGGGAACACGTCAGCCGGTACGTCCGTCTTCGGCTCGGTCCATCTCGGCTACCTCGTCATCGAGACCGAGCGCTTCGCTGACTGGCGCCGCTTCGGCAGCGACGCCATCGGCATGCACCGCGACGATCTCTCCCGCGATGTGACACGGTTCCGGCTCGACGACCAGGAGTGCCGGTTCCTGCTGCGGCGCGGTCCCGCCGAGGACGTCGTCGCGACCGGCTGGCACATCGACGACCACGCGGCGTTCGAGCGGATCGAGGCCCGGATCCGCGCCCATGGCGTGCCGTTGAAGGAGGGCACGGCCGAAGAGGCGGCGCTGCGCGGCGTCGAGCGCCTGCTGCGCTTCCCCGGTCCCAAGGGCATCACACAGGAGATCTACACGACCCCCGTGCGGTCGGCCGAGCCCTTGCGGATGCTCTCCTCGGGCTTCGTCACCGGCGAGGCGGGCATGGGGCATGTCGCGATCACGTCCACCAGACCGGCGCGGCTGCGCGGCTACTTCGACACCGTCTTCGACGCCCGGCTGACCGACCGCATCGACGAGACGATCAGCGGAGTCAAGCTGAAGATCCGCTTCCTGCGCGTCAACGAACGCCACCACTCCATCGCCGTCGCAGCCGTCCGGGGCATGCCGATCGACCCGGTCCGCACCCGTGTCCAGCACCTCAACATTCAGACGACGACTCTGGACGACCTGGCCCGCAGCTATCAGCGCGTGCACGAACTCGGCTTCGACATGGCCCTGTCCGTCGGTCAGCACACCAACGACAAGGAGCTGTCCTACTACGCCCGCACGCCCTCGGGCTTCGAGTGGGAGGTCGGCTGGAACCCGGTCGTCGTGGACGAGTCCACCTGGGAGCCGAGCACCCACCAGGGCATCAGCATCTGGGGGCACACCCCGGTCGGGCAGACGATCGTCGACAAGCTCGGGCAGTTCCGGCTCGCCGCGCGCTCCCTGACACGCGTCGAGGACACCGTCCCCGCCCTCTGCGGCAACGGTGTCCCCGACGACTGAGCACGGCTCAGCGCGACGTGCCGGCCATCTCCGGGACCGGCGCGTCGAGGGCGTCCAGACCGCGCAGGATGTCCTCCACCCGCTGCTTGGCGTCGCCGAAGAGCATCTGCGTGTTCTCCCGGAAGAACAGCGGGTTCTGCACACCGGCGTACCCGGCGGCCATCGACCGCTTGAAGACGACCACGTTGGCCGCCTCCCAGACGTGCAGCACCGGCATGCCGGCGATGGGGCTGGAGGGGTTGTCGGTGGCGGCCGGGTTGACGGTGTCGTTGGCGCCGATGACCAGGACGACCGAGGTGGCGGCGAAGTCGTCGTTGATCTCGTCCATTTCGAGGACGACGTCGTACGGCACGTTCGCCTCGGCGAGCAGCACGTTCATGTGCCCGGGCAGCCGGCCGGCGACGGGGTGGATGCCGAAGCGCACCTCGACGCCCCGCTCGCGCAGCTTGCGCGCCAGCTCGGCGACCGGGTACTGGGCCTGGGCCACCGCCATGCCGTAACCCGGGGTGATGATCACCGAGGTGGCGTCCCGCAGCAGTTCGGCGGTCTCCTCGGCGTTGATCTCCCGGTGTTCGCCCTGCTCGCCGTCGTCGGCGGCCGCCGCCGGGGTCCCGAAGCCGCCCGCGATCACCGAGATGAAGGAGCGGTTCATCGCCTTGCACATGATGTACGACAGATAGGCACCGGAGGAGCCGACCAGCGCGCCGGTGACGATCAGCAGGTTGTTGGCGAGCAGGAAGCCCGAGGCCGCCGCCGCCCAGCCGGAGTAGCTGTTGAGCATGGAGACGACCACCGGCATGTCACCGCCGCCGATGGAGGCGACCAGGTGCGCGCCGAGGGCGAGCGCGACCACGGTGACGGCGATGAGCAGGCCGATGTTCGGCCGGGCCACGAACGCGACGGTGAGCGCGACGAAGGCGACCAGGGCGCCCACGTTGAGGATGTGCTTGCCGGGCAGCGTCAGCGGGTTCGACTTGATCCGCGCGGACAGCTTCAGATACGCGACGACCGAGCCGGTGAAGGTGACGGCGCCGATGAACACCCCGATGAACACCTCGGCGTGATGGATGCCCAGCAGCGAACCGCTGAGCTCCGCGTCGACGTCGAGATAGCCGTTCCAGCCGACGAACGTGGCGGCGAGGCCGACGAGGCTGTGCATGATGGCGATCAGCTCCGGCATGCCGGTCATCTCGACGACCCGGGCGCGCCACAGTCCGATGCCCGCGCCGACGGCCGTCGCGACGGCGATCAGCACGAGTCCGGTGGCGGTGATGCTCCGGGAGGCGAGACCGACGGTGGCGGCCAGGGCGATGACCATGCCCGCGATGCCCCAGACGACTCCCGAGCGGGAGGTCCGGTGCTGCGAGAGGCCGGCCAGGCTGAGGATGAACAGCAGCGCGGCGACGACGTATGCGGCCTCTGCGGCCGTGACTGTGGTCATCCGTGATCAGCCCTTCGAGAACATGCCGAGCATGCGGCGGGTGACGGCGAATCCGCCGAAGATGTTGATGCTCGCCAGCAGGATCGCGGCGAACGACAGCACGGTGACGGCGGTGTTCCCCTGCCCGATCTGCAGCAGCGCGCCGACCACGACGATCCCGGAGATGGCGTTGGTGACCGACATCAGCGGGGTGTGCAGCGCGTGGTGCACATGGCCGATGACGTAGAAGCCGATGACGATCGCCAGGACGAACACCGTGAAGTGGCCGATGAGTTCGCTGGGCGAGAAGGCGGTCACCAGGAACAGGGCGAGCGCTCCGGCACCGACGAGGGCGTACGGCGCCCACGCCGGCCGGGCGGGCTTCGCCGGGGTCTCCGAGGGCACGGCCACGGGTTCCGGGGCCCCTGCCGGGGCCGGCGCGGCAGACACCTGGACCGGCGGCGGGGGCCAGGTCTTCTCGCCCTCGCGGACGACGGTCATCGCCCGCTGCACCACGTCGTCGAAGTCGAGGACGAGCTGCCCGTCCTTGCCGGGCGTCAGCAGCTTCATCAGGTTGACGATGTTGGTGCCGTAGAGCTGCGAGGCCTGGGCGGGGAGCCTGCCGGGCAGGTCGGTGTAGCCGATGATCGTCACGTCGTTGTCGGTGACGACCGCCTTCCCGGCGACCGTGCCCTCGACGTTGCCGCCCTGCGCCGCGGCCATGTCGACGATGACGCTGCCGGGCTTCATGCGCGCGACGTCCTCGGCGGTGACGAGCCGGGGGGCCGGGCGGCCCGGGATGAGCGCGGTGGTGATGATGATGTCGACGTCGGCGGCCTGCTCGGCGTACAGCTGCGCGGCGAGCCGGTTGTAGTCGTCGGAGGTGGCCTTGGCGTAGCCGTCGGTGCTCACCTCCTGCTCGGCACTCACCGTCAGGAACTCACCGCCCAGGGAGCGGACCTGCTCGGCGACCTCGGGCCGGGGGTCGGTGGCGCGGACCACGGCGCCGAGGCTGCGGGCGGCGCCGACCGCCGCGAGTCCGGCCACACCGGCTCCGGCCACCAGCACCTTGGCGGGCGGCACCTTGCCGGCTGCGGTCACCTGGCCGGTGAAGAAGCGTCCGAAGGCGTGCGCGGCCTCGACCACGGCCCGGTATCCGGCGATGTTCGCCATCGAGCTGAGCACGTCCAGGGACTGGGCGCGCGAGATCCGCGGCACCGCGTCCATGGCGAGCACCGTGATCGGCCGCCGCGTCAGCTCCTCGACCAGTTCCGGGTTGAGCGCGGGGCTGATGAGCGCGATCAGGGTCGCCCCGTCGCGCAGCCGGCCGATCTCCTCGCTGGAGGGGCCGTTGACCTTCAGTACGATCTCCGCCGACCACGGGTCGCCGAGGCGGGCTCCCGCCTCCTCGTAGGCCGTGTCGAAGAAGCGGGACGAGGCTCCCGCTCCCGGTTCGACCACCACGTCGTATCCGAGCGCGACAAGTCTCCCCACGGTGGCCGGCGTCGCCGCCACCCTGGTCTCGCCCGCAGTGGACTCGGCGGGTACGCCGATCCTCTGGGGTTCCGGTTCCGCTGGGGCCATCGTCTGCCTCTCTCGTCGTTCCACTGCCTGTCTGCCTGTCCTCCTTGGTGCCCGCATCCTGCACCTTCGACGCGGCAACTGTGGCGGACCGTGGTCACATGGCCGAGGAGGTCGTCCTCACACCGCACAGGGGTTGCCGCGTGACGCGTTTGGAGGTATCGGTGTGGCGCACGGGGCCGGAGTGATCTGGTGATGCGACGTGAAACAGCCGGGCGCAGACTGAGTGCGTGAGCAGCACGCGCCCGGGGCGCGGCGAGGCCTCGCTCCCCTCCCGACCGGCGCCGCAGCAGCAGACTGTGGCACTGGCGGCGATGATGTTCGCGGTCGCCATGACCTTCATCGACCAGACCATCGTGTCGATCGCGGCTCCGGACATCGTCCGTGAGCTGGACCTGTCGTCCTCCGGCATGCAGTGGGTGGTGAACGCCTATCTGCTGGCCCTCGCGGCGTTCTTCGCCCTCGGCGGGCGTCTGGCGGACCTCTACGGACCGCGCCGGGTCGTCGTGTTCGGCACGCTGGTGTTCGTCGTGTCCTCGGTGCTGTGCGGCTGTGTCCCCGAGGGCAGTGCGGCGCAGACCTGGCTGATCGTGTTCCGCGCCACCCAGGGGTTCGGGGCGGCGCTGCTCTTCCCGGCGGCTCTGGCCGTGGTGGTGGCGGTGTTCCCGGTCGAGCGGCGCGGGCGTGCCCTCGCCCTGTTCTTCGGTGTCTCCGGCGCGCTGACCGCCCTGGGCCCACTGCTGGGCGGCTGGCTGACGAACTGGACCTGGCGCGCCGTCTTCTGGGTCAACGTCCCCGTGGCGATCGTGGCACTGGCTCTGACCGCGCTGGCGCACATCGCCGACCGGCGGCGGTCCGGCTCCCTGGATGTCAAGGGCACCGCGCTGATCGCGGCCGGCATGGGCCTGAGCGTCCTCGGCTTCCAGCAGGCCTGGTCCTGGGGCTGGGACAGCTGGGCGACCTGGGTGTGCATCGGGGGCGGCCTCGCGGTGCTGGTCGCGTTCGTCCGGTTCGAGCGCGACGTGGAGCATCCGCTGATCGACCTGCGGGTCTTCCGCGACAGGGCGGCTGCGTCGGGTTCGCCCTGTGGGCGAACAAGCTCACCGACCTGTCCATGCACGACCAGTGGCCGTACGCGGCCCTCGCCGGGGCCGGCATCGGCTTCATCCTCGCGCCGGCCTCCACGGACGCCGTCAACCGGGCCATCGGCGCCTCGTACGGCGAGGTCACCGGCATCACCCAGACGGTGCGCAACTACGCGGCGAGCGTGGGCCTGGCCGTCTACGGCACGATCCTGACGCACGTCACGACCGACAAGGTGGTGCGGACCCTGGAGTCCCGGGGCATGTCCGCGGACGACGCGAACACCGTGGCCCGTGACGTCACCGAGTCGATCACTGGCAGCGGCGACTCCCAGCCGCCCTCCGGCACGGGCCCGGCCGCCGAGGCCACCCGGGACGCGATGGGCGCCATCCGCATGGACTTCGCCGAGGCCAACCAGTGGGTGTTCTACGGCATGGCCATCGCCCTGGGCATCGGCTACCTCTGCGCCCTGCGCCACCCGGGCGGGCGGCCGGCCACCAACGCGCCGGTGGAGGAGCCGGTCAGGCAGGCGCACTGACGGCGCCGGGCTCGTCGTCAGGTGAACAGGTCGGTGGTACGCGCCTGGATCTCCTCCGGCGTCAGCTCCTCGACCGTCTGGGAGATCATCCAGAGGTGGCCGAACGGGTCGGCGAGACGACCGCCGCGCTGTCCGTAGTGCTGGTCGGCGACGGGGTACACCACCGTCGCACCGCCCCGCAGCATGGCCTCGGCGACGGCGTCGGCATCGGACACGTCGAGCGCCATGATCACCGGTGAGCCGCCGAGGGAGGTCGGTGCGGGGTCGCCGTCGTCGGCGTCCTTGACCGCGATCACCGCGCCGCCGAGACGCAGCATGGCATGCACGATCCTGCCCTCGGGGTCGGTGTACCGCTCGATCTCCTCGGCGCCGAGCGCGGTCCGGTAGAAGTCGATCGCCCGGGGTCCGTCGGAGACCACGAGCCGGGCGTAGGTCCGGGTGACGACGGGGGCGTCGGGTGAGGTGCCGGGTGGGGTGGGGTGTGTGTTCGTCATGCCTTCACGATCGCGGGTCCCGGGGGCCGTGGATTGTAGAAAACGGCCGGCCGGGCGGGGCCCGTCACCCGCCGAGCGGTACGTGGTTGCGCTCCAGCGGCGAGCGCGGTGTGTACGCGGTCGGGGTGATGCCCGCGAGCGCGCGGAACTCGTGGATCAGATGGGCCTGGTCGTGGTAGCCGCAGTCCGCGGCGAGGACCGCCCAGTCGGGCGCCCCGGCCCCGGAGTTCACACGCCGCAGCAGGCGCTGGAAGCGCCGTACCCGCGCATACCGCTTGGGCGCGAGTCCCAGCTGTTCGGCGCAGCTGCGGGCCAGCCGCCGGGAGGTCCAGCCGAGCCGGTCGGCGACCTCGCCGACGGGCGTGCCGCGATCGAGCAGGACGGCGGCGAGGCGGACCGCCGGGTCGGGCTCAAGCGGGCGTTCCGCCCGCCCCAGCAGGGCCGTCTCCAGCTCTCGCAGCCCCGCCTCCGGACCACCGGCGGCCACGGCCTGAAGCAACCGCTCACGCAGCACCGCACCGTCCGTGCCCCACAACTCGTCCAGCCCGACCAGCTCGTCGCGGACCGCGGAGACCGGGGCGGGGAGGAACGGGTACGCCCCCGCCGGCCGGAACGCCACCCATACGACGGCGCGCTGCTGCGCCGGGTCGATCAGGGCCGGCTCCGTGTACGGCCCCTGCACGGCCGCGCCCCGGGTACGCCGGTCGGTGCCGCCCAGCGGTGACGAGGACAGGGCGTCCCCGTCGAGGTTCACCAGCAGCTGCGCCCCGCCCGTCGGCAGGGCCAGCTCGGCGGCGTGCGCGAACCGCCCCTCGACATACCCCAGCGCGCCGATCAGCGGCACGAGCGCGGGCGCCGACGGCCGGACCGTGAGCGCGAAGGGTGCCTCCTTGGCCGTACGAGCCATGCGTCCAGCCTACGGCCGGGGTACGAACCGTTGACGGAAGCAAGGGCCCCGCTTATCTGGGCGCCGGAGACGCACCTCTTCCTGGTGGGCAGCAGGTCGAATGCGCGTAATGCCCTGATTGTGTTCCCGGTGGGCTGGGCACTCAGGGCATGTGCACACACAAGACGGCAAGCGACCGCGCAGGGTTCTGCTGACCGGCTGGTTCAGCTTCCGGGACAGGGAGGCGACCGCCGGGGACGTCCTGGCCCTGCGCCGGGTCGAGGACGTGCTGCGGGGGACGGGCATCCCCTACGACGTCGCCTGGAGTCCGGGCTTCCGTCCGGAGGCCCTGCATCTGGAGCGGCTGTGGCCCGAGGACTACACCCACCTGGTGTTCGTGTGCGGCCCCTTGCACGGGCCGCAGGTCGAGGAGCTGCACCGGCGGTTCGCGCACTGTGTGCGGATCGCCGTGGGCACCTCGGTGATCGACCCCGGCAGCACGGCCGTGACCGGCTTCCACCGGGTGCTGCCGCGGGACGCTCCCGACCGCGAGCCGGTGGAGGATCTGGCGGCCCGCGCCCCGGACGTGCCCGCCCGGCCCGTCGTCGGGGTGATCCTCGCGCACGGGCAGCACGAGTACGGGCGGCTGCGGCGGCACGGGCAGGTCGCCGAGGAGGTGACGCGGTGGCTGGCCGGGAAGGACTGCGGCAGGCTGGAACTGGAGACGCGGCTCGACGCGCACGACTGGCATCTGAGTGCGACGCCGGCGCAGCTCCAGTCCGTGCTGGCGCGGATGGACCTCGTCGTCACCGACCGGCTGCACGGGCTGGTGATCGCGCTGCGGGTCGGCACGCCGGTGCTGGCCGTCGACCCGGTCGCGGGCGGCTCCAAGCTGACCGCGCAGGCCCGTGCCTGCGGCTGGCCCGCGCTGGTGGCCGCCGAGCAACTGGACGTGCGGCAGCTGGACCGCTGGTGGGACTGGTGCCTGACCGGCGGCCGGGTGACCGCCCGGCAGATCCGCGACGGATTCCGGGAGGGCACCGTGCCGGACAGCGCGGACCGGCTCGTCGAGGCGCTGGCCCGGCCGGTCGCCGGTTAGCTCACTGACCTCACGGGGCATCCGCATCTACGTTCCCCGCTGTACTTCCCCGCTTCCCCCGCCGCACGTCCCCCCGGGAGGAGAGACGGTCCGGCCGACCGGAAGGAGAAAGCGTGTCCATCGGCCGACTTCCCGATCACGAGCAGCGCATCCTCGACGAGATGGAACGCGTCCTGCGCCGCGACCGCCGCCTCGACCGCCGGCTGCGCACCCTGCGGGTGCGCCGTCGCCCCGACCCCGCCCGTGTCCTGGCCCGTCTGGCCGCCTACCGTCCCCGTGTCTGGACCGTGGTGGTCCTGTTCGCGGTGTCGGCCGGGCTGCTGGCGGCCGGGATCGTCACCTCCGAGCCGGGGGTGATCTGGGCGTTCGCCGCGATATGCCCGCTGACGCTGTACGCGACGTTCCGGTTGATGTGCCGGTGGTGCGGGACCTCTACTTGACGCCGCCCGGCCCGGGATCGGCCGTGAAGGCCTGCCGGACGGGGCGTTCGTCGGCGAGGACACGGCCCTTGGGCGGCCCGTCCAGGAGCGCGCGGACCGCCGTCATCAGGTCCGGGGCGACATGGTCGGCGCTCCCGGTCTCCTCGGGGCGCGTCCGAGCGGTCGGTACGAGGATGCCGCGGGCACCGGCCCGGCGAGCGGCCTCCATGTCGGCGGCGTTGTCGCCGATGACGACGAGGCCGGTGGGTGCGGTGCAGATCCGT
The DNA here is from genome assembly GCF_053643595.1 of Streptomyces sp. NPDC055506. Lineage (NCBI taxonomy): Bacteria > Bacillati > Actinomycetota > Actinomycetes > Kitasatosporales > Streptomycetaceae > Streptomyces > Streptomyces sp. NPDC055506. The sequence continues at coordinate 27,210 of NZ_JBSHKH010000105.1, forward strand.
CCGGCCGCCCACAACAGCATGCCGGGGTGCGGTGTGCGGCAGTGGCACCCGGCGCCGGGGCCGTGCGGGCAGACGGCGAACACGTCGAAGGGGCCGAGAAGTTCGCCGACGCGGTGATTGACGCGGCGGACGTCGGCATCGGTCAGCCGTCCGTGTGCGACAAGGGACCGCTGGGCGACGACGCCGGTGCGGATGCCGCGTGCGCGCAGCAGGGCGAGCGCCTCGCGGGCGCCCGTGACGGGGCGCAGGCCGCCGGGGCCGGCGCCGTGGGCGTCCTCCACCAGGGTGCCGTCACGGTGGAACAGCACGGCCTTCACCGCGTTCACGGGGTGACCTCCTCCTGCCAGGCGGGGGCGTGGCGGTGGCGCCAGGCGCCGGTCAGGCGGTGCCAGGTCGCGGCCGGCGGGATGAGCACGCTGGTCGCCACCATGGTCGTCACTTCGTGACGGGTGCGCGGGCCGAGCGCGATCCGGGCCCGGGCGAACTCCGCCGTGCCGGCCGCCCAGCCGAGCGCACAGGCCGTCGCGGCCCGTCCGTGCCCGGCGGCGGCGAGGGCGCACGCCGCGACGCCCGCGGTCGTGATCGCCGCGTGGGAGCGGATGCGGCCTCGTGGCGCGACCGCCTTGTCCCACCAGTCGGGCCCGTGCAGATGCCGCATGAGGGCGTCGTCGGCGTTGCCGCGCTGCTGGCGCACCGACACCCAGCGGGAGGCGGGGTGCACGGGGTGCCGTGTGGTGCGGCGGCCCTGCCGGATGCGCCAGCCCGAGTCGAGCACGCGCAGCGCGAGATCGGCGTCCTCGCGGAAGGCACGCTCGAAGCGTTCGTCGAAGCCGCCGACCTGCTTGAGCGCCTCCGTGCGGTACGCCATGTCGGAGGTGATCCAGTGGGCGCGGGCGAGTCCCGCCGTGCCGCGTTCCCAGTCGGTGGGGCGGCGTTCGCCGGGCAGCGGGACGGCGATGACGCCCTGGACGCCGGCGATGTCGGGTGACGCCTCGGCGAGGTCCTCGGCCAGCTGATCGCACCAGTGGGGCCCGACCTGGACGTCGTCGTCGAGGAACACGGTCCACGGCGCCGTCACGGCGCGCAGCCCGGTGTTGCGGGCGGCGGCGGGCCCACGACCGCCGCCGCCCAGCACTGTGGTGCGCTCCCGCAGGTCGCCGAGGACGCTCAGCGGATGTTCCAGCTGCCCGGGGCCGGGGTCGGTCCGGTCGTCGACGATGACGATCTCGCCGGGGCGGGGCCCGGTCGCGGCGGCGAGCGCCGCGAGACAGTCGGCGAGGGTGTCCCGGACGACGGTCGGGATCACGACGGCGTACGAGGTCATGCGGCGGTCCTCCCTGCGACGATCGCCCGCCTTCGGTGGTGGCGAGTGCCGCGGTACGGCCGTCTCAAACGCCACAGGGACTATACATCGCGCGTATACACGGTATGTATAGTCTCGCCATGCCTTCTCTGACCAAGAAGATGACGAAAACGGGGACCGCGTTCCGAACTGCCGGAAAGCTCACGGCGATCGCCGCTCTGACACTCGCCCTGAGCGGGTGCGCGGGGCCCGACATCACGGCCCCCAGCGCCGTCCGCGCCCGGGCGGCGACGGACGTCCAGGCGGCCCGCTTCGGCACCGTCGACTGCCGTGAGGCGAAGTGCATCGCGCTCACCTTCGACGCGGGGCCGAGCGAGCACTCCGCGCGCCTGCTGGACATCCTGAAGGAGAGACAGGTCCCGGCGACCTTCTTCCTCCTCGGTGAACGGCACATCGAGAAGTACCCGGAGCTGGTGCGGCGCATGGCCGACGAGGGTCACGAGGTGGCCAGCCACACCTGGGACCACAAGATCCTGACCCGGCTGAGACCCGAGGAGATACGCGAGGAACTGGAACGCCCCAACCAGGAGATAGAACGCCTCACCGGACAGCGCCCGACCCTGATGCGCCCGCCCCAGGGCCGCACCGACGACACCGTGCACGAGATCTGCCGCGAACTGGGCCTCGCCGAGGTGCTGTGGAGCGTGACGGCCAAGGACTACAAGACGACCGACTCGGACCTGATCACCCGCCGCGTCCTCGCCCAGGCGTCCCGGGACGGCATCATCCTGCTGCACGACATCTACGACGGCACCGTGCCCGCCGTCCCGGGCATCGTCGACGCGCTCAAGGAACGGGGGTACGTGTTCGTGACGGTGCCACAACTGCTGGCACCGGGGAAGGCGGAGCCCGGGAAGGTGTACCGGTAGCGCACAAACCCCCGGCGGGCTCTGGGCCGAGTGGGTGAGCCGTACCCGAGCGGGCCGCCGAGCAGCGTGGGTTCCCTACGATCGGGACGTGGCGAACATCCTGCTCGAACGGACCGTCCCGCTCCCCCTCGACGAGGCGTGGCGGCGGATCACGCAGTGGCAGCGGCACGGTGAGGGGGTGCCCTTGACGCGGGTCGGACCGGTCCCGGCC
>NZ_JBSHKH010000106.1:0-29469 GCF_053643595.1 Streptomyces sp. NPDC055506
TGCGTGCCGCTGGGGGCGGCACGGGTGGGCGCAGCGGCACCCCGCTACGCCGGGTTGCGGGCCCACCCGGCCCCGGCACCAACGCCGTGTACCGGATAACGCAGGGCTACTCCACCCGCTCGTCCTCCTCCGGCTCAACCCCCGGAGGCGGCGGCGCCGCAGGCCTCAGCTTCAGCCAGGCCAGGAAGAACACACCGAGCAGCAGCATGCCGAGCCCGGTCCACAGGTTGATGTTGACGCCCTCCGCCTTGTCGATGTCGGCATCGGACGCCGTGAACCCCGCGATCGTCACGATCACGCCGTACACCACGAACAGCCCGCCGATGATGCGCCGGATGTCGAACAACCGCGCAGCCGTCGCCGACTTGCCCTGCAGCTCGGTGACTTCCCGCTGCACGTCCTTGTCGGAGTAGAACTCGGACATAGGTCAATCCTCCCTCGGTCGGAACGGGAACGGTCAGAACGAGAACGGGATGTAGCAGGCCGCGGCCAGCACGATCGCGCCCCAGCCGAGCAGCGCCGGCTTGCGATACCAGGCCTCGTCCCCCGGCGCCGGCGGTTCCGCCATGCCCGGCGAGGTCGTGCCGTAGACCAGCCCCTGGAGTTCCTCGGCGGGCTTCGGCGCGGTGAAGAGCGACACCGCCACCATGACGACCGCGCCCGCGACGAATCCCGCGATCGCCGAGACGAAGTTGGCGCCCTGGTCGGAGGGGATGTCGACGATGTCCTGCTTGTAGAGGACGAAGTAGTTGATCATCGCGGCGGTGGTGCCCACGAGCAGCCCCCAGAAGCCCGACTTCATCGACGCCCGCTTCCAGAACATGCCGATGATGAAGACGACGAACATCGGCACGTTGAAGAAGGAGAAGAGGGTCTGCAGATAGGCCATGATGTTCGAGAAGGACCTCGCCAGGAACGCCGTGCCGATGGAGGCGAGGACGCCGATCGCGGTGATGAGGCGGCCGAAGCGTACGTAGTACTCGTCCTCGCGGCCACGGACCACGTACTTCGCCCAGATGTCCGTCGTGAACACCGTGTTGAACGACGACACGTTCGCCGCCATACCCGCCATGAACGCCGCGAGGAGGCCGGTGACGGCGATGCCCAGCACCCCGTTCGGCAGCAGCTGCGCCATGAGGTACGGGATCGCGTCGTTGTACTGGAGGTCCGAGCCGGAGGTGCCGATCTTGGGGACCAGGACGGCGGCCACCAGACCCGGGATCATCACCAGGAACACGATGAAGATCTTCGGGAACGCGGCGATGAGCGGTGTGCGCTGGGCCGCCGAGAGGTTCTTGGCGGACAGGGCGCGCTGCACCTCGGCGAAGTTCGTCGTCCAGTAGCCGAAGGAGAGGACGAAGCCGAGGCCCAGGACGATCGTCAGCCAGTTCGCCCCCAGCGGGTTGTCACTGCCGATGCCCGTACCGCCCCAGGACGTCATGAAGTCGGCGCCGCGTGACTCGGTGAGGGAGTCGGACAGGCCGTCCCAGCCGCCCACCTTCTTCAGGCCGAGGACCGCGATCGGGATGAGCGCGGCGAGGATGACGAAGAACTGCAGGACCTCGTTGTAGATCGCCGAGGACAGGCCGCCGAGGGTGATGTAGGCGAGGACGAAGAAGCCGGCCACGACGATCGCCACCCACTCCGGCCAGCCCAGCAGTGCCTCGACGACGATGGCCAGGGCGTAGAGGTTGACGCCGGCGATGAGGATCGCGGCGAATGCGAAGAGGATCGAGCTCAGCAGGTGGGCCGACCTGTCGAAGCGCAGAAGCAGGAACTCGGGGACCGAGCGGACCTTGGAGCCGTAGTAGAAGGGCATCATCACCAGGCCCAGGAAGACCATGGCCGGGATGGCCCCGATCCAGTACCAGTGCGTGGTGTAGACGCCGTACTGCGCGCTGTTGGCGGCCATGCCCAGGATCTCGGTGGCGCCCAGGTTGGCGGCGATGAAGGCCAGACCGGTGACCCAGGCGGGCAGGGAACGGCCGGAGAGGAAGAAGTCGAGACTCGTCTTCACCGAACGGCGGGCGGCGAAGCCGATGCCGAGGACGACGACGAAGTAGATGCCGAGGAGCGTGTAGTCGAGCCAGTTGGTGGGGAGTCGCAGCTCGGCTGACAGATATGTGGGGGTCTGCATGAGCCCTCGCTTCGTTGCGTGAACCGATACGCCGCGGAATCTACGCCTCCGCGTTCAGTTGTTGAACACTTCCGATGATGCTCTTTGTTGGATTGTGATGTTGACGCTTGAGGGGACTCGTGTTTTGATATGTTTGGTTATGTTTGAAGGATGAGGAGTCCGGCGTGAAGAAGACCTCGACCCGGCTGGCCGACGGTCGCGAGCTCATCTACTACGACCTGCGCGACGACAGCGTGCGTGACGTGGCCGACCGCCGCCCGCTGGACCGCACCGTCACGACGTCCGAGGTCCGCCGCGACCCCCTGCTCGGCGACTCCGTAGCCATCGCCTCGCACCGCCAGGGCCGTACCTACCACCCGCCGGCCGACGAATGCCCGCTGTGCCCCTCCGAGGGCGACCGGCTGAGCGAGATCCCGGACTCGTCGTACGACGTCGTCGTGTTCGAGAACCGCTTCCCCTCGCTGGCCGGCGACTCGGGCCGCTGCGAGGTCGTCTGCTTCACCTCCGACCACGACGTCTCCTTCGCCGGCCTCTCCGAGGAGCAGGCGGGCCTGGTGCTGGAGGCGTGGACGGACCGTACGTCGGAGCTGTCCCATCTCCCCTCCGTCGAACAGGTCTTCTGCTTCGAGAACCGCGGAGCCGAGATCGGCGTGACCCTCCAGCACCCGCACGGGCAGATCTACGCCTACCCCTTCACCACCCCGCGCACCGCCCTGATGCTCCGCTCCGTCGCGACCCACAAGGAGATGACGGGCGGGGAGAACCTCTTCGACGCCGTCCTGGAGCGTGAACTCGCCGACGAGCGAGTCATCCTGGAGGGTGAACACTGGGTGGCATTCGTGCCCTACGCCGCGCACTGGCCGTACGAGGTCCACCTGTACCCCAAGCGCCGCGTGCCCGACCTGCTCGCGCTGGACGAGGGCGCGCGCACAGAGTTCCCCAAGGTCTATCTGGAACTCTTGAGGCGCTTCGACCGGATCTTCGGTGAGAACGAGCCTCCGACGCCGTACATCGCGGCCTGGCACCAGGCACCTTTCGGCGCGCTGGAGGAGTTCGACGGGGTCGTGCGTGAGGACTTCGCGCTTCACCTCGAGCTTTTCACCATCCGCCGCACTTCCGGCAAGCTGAAGTTCCTCGCGGGTTCCGAGTCCGGCATGAACGTGTTCATCAACGACGTGCCGCCGGAGCGCGCGGCCGAGCGATTGCGAGAGGTAGCGAGTTCATGAGCGGGAAGTACCTGGTGACAGGCGGTGCGGGCTACGTCGGCAGCGTCGTCGCCCAGCACCTGCTGGAGGCGGGCCACGAGGTCGTCGTCCTGGACAACCTCTCCACGGGCTTCCGTGAGGGCGTCCCGGCGGGCGTCACCTTCATCGAGGGCGACATCCGCGATGCCGCCAAATGGCTGGACTCCTCGTACGACGGCGTTCTGCACTTCGCCGCGTTCTCGCAGGTCGGCGAGTCGGTCGCGAAGCCGGAGAAGTACTGGGACAACAATGTCGCCGGCACCATGGCCCTGCTGGCCGCGATGCGCGAGGCGGGTGTGACCAGGCTCGTCTTCTCCTCCACGGCCGCGACGTACGGCGAGCCGGAGCAGGTCCCGATCGTCGAGTCGGCGCCCACGTCCCCGACCAACCCGTACGGCGCCACGAAGCTCGCGGTCGACCACATGATCACCGGCGAGGCGGCGGCGCACGGCCTGGGCGCGGTCTCGCTGCGCTATTTCAACGTGGCGGGCGCCTACGGCGAGCACGGCGAGCGCCACGACCCCGAGTCCCACCTGATCCCGCTGGTCCTCCAGGTCGCGCAGGGCAGGCGCGAGGCGATCTCCGTCTTCGGCGACGACTACCCGACGCCGGACGGCACCTGCGTGCGCGACTACATCCACGTGGCGGACCTCGCGGAGGCCCACCTGCTGGCGTTGCGGGCCGCCACCCCCGGCGAGCACCTCATCTGCAACCTCGGCAACGGCAACGGCTTCTCGGTCCGCGAGGTCATCGAGACGGTCCGCAGCGTGACCGGCCACCCGATCCCGGAAGTGGTCGCCCCCCGCCGGGGCGGCGACCCGGCGGTCCTGGTGGCCTCGGCCGCCACGGCCCGCGAGAAGCTGGGCTGGAACCCGTCCCGCGCGGATCTCGAGGGAATCGTCGCCGACGCGTGGGACTTCGCGCAGCGACGCGGCAACTGAAGGTACGGAAGGGTCAGGGGACAGGCATGAGCGAGGCTGTGGCGGAGACGGTCGCCGCACGGTTCAGCGAGCTGTACGGCGCCGAACCGCACGGGGTATGGGCGGCACCGGGCCGCGTCAACCTCATCGGCGAGCACACCGACTACAACGACGGCTTCGTCATGCCGTTCGCCCTGCCGCACAGGGCGGTGGCGGCGGTGTCCCGCCGCGAGGACGGCGTCCTGCGCCTGCACTCGGCGGACGTGGAGGGCGGAGTGGCCGAGCTGAGCCTCGACGACCTGTCCCCCGAGTCGGACAAGAACTGGACGGCGTACCCGGCTGGCGTGGTCTGGGCCCTGCGCGAGGCCGGCCACGCGGTCACGGGCGCGGACATCCACCTCTCCTCCACGGTCCCCTCGGGCGCGGGCCTCTCCTCCTCGGCGGCCCTGGAGGTGGTGGTGGCACTGGCCCTGAACGACCTGTTCTCGCTCGGCCTGCGCGGCTGGCAACTGGCCCGCCTGTGCCAGCGCGCGGAGAACGTCTACGTCGGGGCCCCGGTCGGCATCATGGACCAGACGGCGTCGGCGTGCTGCGAGGCGGGGCACGCGCTCTTCCTCGACACCCGCGACCTCTCCCAGAAGCAGATCCCGTTCGACCTGGCGGCCGAGGGCTTGCGCCTCCTCGTGGTCGACACGCAGGTCAAGCACTCCCACAGCGAGGGCGAGTACGGCAAGCGCCGCGCGGGCTGTGAGAAGGGCGCGGCCCTGCTGGGCGTCAACGCGCTCCGGGACGTCCCCTACGACGAACTGGACGCGGCGCTGACCCGCCTCGGCGACGAGGAGGAGGTCCGCCGCCTGGTCCGCCACATCGTCACGGAGAACGAGCGCGTCGAACGGGTGGTCTCGCTCCTGGAATCGGGCGACGACACCCGCGCGATCGCCCCCATCCTGGTCGAGGGCCACGCCTCCCTCCGCGACGACTTCCGCATCTCCTGCCCCGAACTCGACCTGGTCGTCGACACGGCCCTCGCCTCCGGCGCCCTGGGCGCCCGCATGACCGGCGGCGGCTTCGGCGGCTCGGCGATCGTCCTGGCGGAGGAGACGGACGTCGACGCCCTCACCAAGGCGGTGACAGAAGCCTTCGCAACGGCGGGCTTCACGACACCTCGGGTCTTCGAAGCGGTCCCGTCGGCGGGTGCACGCCGCCTGCGCTGACCTCCCCACATGCGCCGGGCGCCCTCACCTCACAGAGGAAGGGCGCCCGACTCGTTCTCCGGGGGCTTCAGCGGTTGACGGCCTGGTACTCCTGGACCGGCACCTGGGTGGTCGTGGCGAAGGTGCCGTTGGGCAGGTCTCCACCCGTGCCGCCCGAGCCTTCCCAGGAGATCTCCCAGGTCAGCGTCGCATTGAGGGCGTATGAGCCGTCTCCCGACGACCGCAGGTACCGCACCCCGCACGGAGGCGTCAGCTCCGCCTTGCCCCTGGCGTACGTCGCCGATCGAACCGTCGTCGTTGATCCCGCACTCGCCGGACGCCGGCAGGCTCTCCGCGTCCTCCGTCCCCGGATCGATGTGCAGACTCACCGGCTTGGCGGTCGTGGTCGCCCACAGCCCGGTGCCCGGCAGACTCGCCGTGACCGAGACCGGTTTGAAGGCGCCCTTGTCCAGCCAGATCCAGGTGGGGGCGTTCACCGTGGACTTGCCGTTCGGGGCCAGGGAGATCTTGGTCGGGGGCACGACGGTCCGCTGATGCGCGAGCCCGGCGAGCGTCTCGGTGTCGATGGCCTGGGGGACGTCGGGGGCCTTGCCGTTGTCCACCCAGAAGGGCTTGCGCTTGCAGCTGGCGGCGGCAGGGTCGCCCTCCACCTTCGGGTTCTTGACGGCCACCCACCACATGCCCTCGTCGTTCTTGGCGACGTTGAAGTCCTTGTAGGGGCGGCCTCCCTTGTAGCGTGCTCTCTCATCCGCGTTGTCCTTGGGATCACCGCCGAGGGACTCGTACATCGACCACTGGGCCTCGCGGACCTTCTTGAAGTTCTCGGCCTTCCAGTACGGCTCGTACCAACAGGGCGGCGGCTCCCAGTCCACGGCGGTGGAGGTGACGGGACCGCTCTCCTTCGAAGGTGCTGCGCCCTCCACATTGAAGGAGACATTCGACTGCAGCAGCCGTCCTGAGGCGTCACCGGACTTCTCGACGTCCCGGGATCCGTTACTGGCGACGCCTCCAGCGACAGCCGTGTCCATACCGAGGATGAACAGCGCGGAGGTAAGGGCTGCGAGCGCAGCGCGTCGCGTCAAGGCTGGCACCTCTTTGCCCCGCGATCCTCGTGGAGGCTCCAGATCTGCCACACGCCTTCTTTGTTCTTCTTGACGCCGGTGTTGTAGTAGACGTAGCTCTCAGGAGAGGTCTCGACCACATTCACCTTGTTGGTCTTGAGGTCCTTGACGTTCGCGTTGCTCTCGTCCGTGCAGTACGTCACCGCCGCTGAGGTCTTGTCGAACACCGTCACCTGGCGGTCGAAGTAGCGCAGGGTGCCGGCCCAGCTCGACTTCCTGGCGATGTTGTCCTTCGCGTAGTTGTAGACACCTACCATCGCGCTGTCCGTGTAGTAGAAGGCGATGCCGGACTTCTTCAAGTCGCCATGGGCCATGGCCTGATCGACAGTGCTGACGGCCCGTTCGTTGTCGGCGAGGATGGCGTCCTTCTGAGGGTCTCCGGTCTGCCGGTCCTCGAAGACGTTCTTCATGTCACTCGGCAGCTTGATCTCCGGCCGATCGATCCCATCCGCCGACGCGGACACCGACGGCGAAGCTGACGGCTTCTCAGCCGAGTCCGCTCCCGCGATCTTGTCGGAGGACGACTCGTCACCTCCCCCCGAGCCACAGGCGGTCAGCAGCAAGGCCGCGGATGCGGTGAGCGCGGCTGTCACAAGCCGAGCGGGGCGATTCACTGGTGCTCCCGTTGAAAGTGGGGGGACAACTCAAGCGCCCCCACGCTATCGAGGGGCCGAACCGCGACGGCAACTCGGTCGTCAGCCCAGTCTCTTCGTCAGCGTGTACTCCGTGATGCCCGGCGGATAGTCCGGGACCACGCAGACCACCTCGTACCCCTGCTTCTCGTAGAACCGCGGGGCCTGGAAGTCCCATGTCTCCAGGCGCGACGAGAGGCAGCCGCGGTGTTTGGAGGCGATGCGTTCCGCCTCGTGGAGCAGGGCGGTGCCGAGGCCCGTGCCGCGGTGGCGTTCGTCGACCCAGAGGTAGGTGACGTGGAGCCAGGTCGCCCAGGTGTAGCCGACGAGGCCGCCGACCAGTTCGTCGTCCGGGTCGTTCACAGCCCACACGTGCAACGGGACGTCCCTTTCGTCCGGGGTTCCGCGCAGGGCTCGCAGGATCGGAGAGGCGTTTGTGTTCGCTTCCCGCAGGCGCGTGCGGAGCAGATCACGTCGGGCCTTGTCGACTTCTGTCTCAAGACGGAACATGCGGCACACCATAAACGCGCTGGACAATCAGTTCTGCAAATAACCTTCCGCTCCCGGCCCCCGGCCGTACCCTGATGAACAGCACCGGTGGGGGCCGGTGCCGATCAGGGGGCGAGACAGCCGGGTACGACGCCCGGAGTGGGGGTACCGGTTTCTGCACGGCGGCGGCCGTGCGGCTGCGGCAACCCGGCCAGACCGCTGCGAGACGGACGGACATGCGCAGCGGCCGGGCACTCCGGCGTCGTACCCGTGCGGGTTCGTGTTCCGACGATGGGGAATCCCCTGCTCTCAGGAGCTTGGGGAAGGGGGTTACGTGGTTCGCATCCGAGTCCTGGTCGTCGACGACCATCGCATCTTCGCCGAGTCACTCGCCGCGGCCCTGGCCGCCGAGCCCGACGTCGACGTCTCCGCGGCCGGCAGCGGTCCCGCCGCGCTGCGCAGCCTGGAGCGGGCGGTCGCCGAGGGGCGGCGCTTCGACGTGCTGCTCGTGGACGCCGATTTGGGCGGCATGGTGCCCGGCATACGGCCGGCCGTACCGGTGCAGGAAGGCAACGAGGACGGTCTCGTCGACGGGATCTCCCTCGTCACGGGCGTGCGGTCCGCGCAGCCGAACGTACGGACCGTCGTGCTCGCCGAGAAGGACGACCCGCGGCGGGCGGCGCTCGCCCTGCAGGCCGGGGCCTCCGGGTGGGTGGCGAAGGACTGTTCGCTGTCCCGGCTGCTGACCGTCATCCGCGGGGTGCTGCGCGACGAGACCCATCTGCCGCCCGCCCTGCTCACCGGCGTACTGCGGGAGCTCACCGCCGCGCGCAAGCACCGCACCGAGAGCGAGCGGCTGGTCGAGTCGCTGACGCCGCGGGAGCGGGAAGTGCTGCGGTGCATGGTCGCCGGGCTGGGCAGGAAGGCCGTCGCCGAGCGGCTGTACCTGTCGCCGCACACCGTGCGGACCCATATGCAGAACGTGCTGGGCAAGCTGGGCGTGCACTCCACGCTCGCCGCCGTCGCCCTGGCCCGGCGGGCCGGGGTCGGACCCGTCGACCTAGCCGGGGATGTTGTCGAACGGGGCGGTCAGCTGGCGTAGCAGCCCCGCCAGTTCGCCGCGCTGGGCCCGGGAGAGCTCGGCGAGGATCGCGCGCTCCTGGTCCAGCAGTCCCGCCAGGGCCTGGTCCGCGCGGTCCCTGCCCTCGTCCGTCAGCCGGACCAGGACGCCTCGGCGGTCACTGGGGTCGGGGAGGCGTTCCACCAGGCCCTTCTTCGCCAGGCGGTCGATGCGGTTCGTCATCGTGCCCGATGTGACCAGGGTCTGGGTGAGGAGCTGCCCCGGAGAGAGCTGATACGGCGTGCCCGCACGGCGCAGGGCCGTCAGGACGTCGAACTCCCACGGCTCCAGGCCGTGCTCCGAGAAGGCCAGCCGACGCGCCCGGTCCAGATGCCGGGCCAGTCTGCTCACACGGCTGAGCACCTCGAGCGGTTCCACGTCGAGGTCCGGGCGCTCCCGGCGCCATGCTGCGACCAGCCGGTCGACCTCGTCCTCCATGGCGATCAGTGTAGTGGTTGTGTCGACGTAGAGTCTCTTGACGTCCATTTTCTTGACGTCGAGATACCTGCGGTGTCACGGTGGGTGTGCGTCCCGCGTCTCGCGTCCCTGACGGTCACCCACCAGGACATCCGGAGGACTCCATGCCCGCTGCCGTCCCCACCTGGGACCCCGCCCAGTACCTCCGCCACGCCGGCCACCGCGCCCGCCCCTTCGCCGACCTCCTCGCCCGCGTCCCCGACCTGCCCGGCGGCGCACCCCGTATCGCCGACCTCGGCTGCGGCCCCGGCAACGTCACCACGCTGCTCGCCGATCGCTGGCCCACCGCCCGGATCACCGGCTACGACAACTCGCCCGAGATGCTCGACAAGGCCCACGTCGATCACCAGGGGCCCACGAAGGGCGGGGGGCGCATCGAATTCGCTCACGCCGACGTGCGCACCTGGGCGCCGGCCGAGCCGTACGACCTGATCATCAGTAACGCCACGCTGCAGTGGGTGCCGGGGCATGCCGAGCGGTTCGCCGACTGGGTGGCCGGGCTGAAACCGGCCGGCACCTTCGCCTTCCAGGTGCCCGGGAACTTCGACGCCCCCAGCCACCGGCTCATGCGCGAACTCGCCGGTTCCCCGCGCTGGCGCGACCGGCTCGCCGACACCCTGCGCCACGCCGACGCCGTCCTCGCACCCGAGGCCTACCTGGAGCACCTCACCGCCCTCGGCTGCACCGCCGACGTGTGGGAGGCGACGTACATCCATCTGCTCCAGGGCCAGGACCCGGTGCTGGACTGGGTGAAGGGGACCGGCCTGCGGCCGGTGCTGACCGCCCTCGCCGACGACCCCGAGGCGCGGGAGGGCTTCGTCACCGAGTACCGGGCCGCCCTGCGCGAGGCATACCCGGAGGGCGCGCACGGCACGCCGTTCCCCTTCCGCCGGGTGTTCGCCGTGGCACGGAAGGAGGGCTGAAACACAGGGGGCGGGCGGCTAGGCCTTGCGGCGCCCTATCAGGTGCGGCTTGGGCTCCAGGCCGTCCAGGCCGTGCCACGCCAGGTTCACCAGGTGGGCGGCCACCTCGGCCTTCTTCGGCTTGCGTACGTCCAGCCACCACTGACCGGTCAGGGCGACCATGCCGACCAGGGCCTGGGCGTACAGCGGGGCCAGCTTGGGGTCGAAGCCGCGGCTCTTGAACTCCTTGCCGAGGATGTCCTCGACCTGGGTGGCGATGTCCGAGATCAAGGAGGCGAAGGAGCCCGTCGACTGGGGGATGGGGGAGTCCCGGACCAGGATGCGGAAGCCGTCCGTGTACTCCTCGATGTAGTCGAGGAGGGCGAAGGCCGCCTGTTCGCAGAGTTCGCGAGGGTGACCGGCCGTGAGGGAACTCGTCACCATGTCCAGCAGACACCGCATCTCACGGTCCACGACCACCGCGTACAGCCCCTCCTTGCCGCCGAAGTGCTCGTACACCACCGGCTTGGAGACCCCGGCCTTCGCCGCGATCTCCTCCACCGACGTGCCCTCGAACCCCTTCGCGGCGAAGAGCGTGCGACCGATCTCCAGCAGCTGTTGGCGGCGCTCGGCACCGGTCATCCGAGTGCGACGCGCTCGCCGCGGCTTGTCATTGCTGGGGGTGCTGCTCGAGTCGGTCGCCACAGCGACCATCATGCCGCCTCGACGGGCTCCTTCCCGCGCCGGGAGCCGCCTTCCGCGTCGTTACGGCGCGAATCGATACGCGAGCGTGACGGCCAGCGCACGTCGTACGCCCAGCCGGCCATCTCGAACCAGCGGATCAGCCGGGCGGAGGAGTCCAGCTGGCCGCGCATTACCCCGTGCCGTGCGGAGGTGGGGTCGGCGTGGTGCAGGTTGTGCCAGGACTCGCCGCAAGACAGCACCGCTAGCCACCACACGTTGCCCGACCGGTCGCGCGACTTGAAGGGGCGCTTGCCGACCGCGTGGCAGATCGAGTTGATCGACCACGTCACATGGTGCAGCAGGGCCACCCGGACGAGGGAACCCCAGAAGAACGCCGTGAAGGCGCCCCACCAGGACATCGTGACCAGGCCGCCGATCAGCGGCGGGAGCGCCAGGGACAGGGCCGTCCACAGGACGAACTGGCGGGAGATCGCGCGGAGCGTCTTGTCCTTGATCAGGTCCGGGGCGTACTTGTCCTGCGGAGTCTGCTCCTCGTCGAACATCCATCCGATGTGCGCCCACCACAGACCCTTCATCAGGGCCGGGACCGTCTCGCCGAAACGCCACGGCGAGTGCGGGTCGCCCTCCGCGTCGGAGAACTTGTGGTGCTTGCGGTGATCGGCCACCCAGCGGACCAGGGGGCCCTCGACCGCCATGGAACCCGCGATGGCCAGCGCGATCTTCAACGGCCGCTTCGCCTTGAAGGAACCGTGCGTGAAGTGGCGATGGAAGCCGATCGTGATGCCGTGGCACCCCAGGTAGTAGAAGAACACCAGCAGACCGATGTCCAGCCAGCTCACCCCCCAGCCCCACGCCAGCGGCACGGCCGCCAGCAGCGCGAGGAACGGGACGGCGATGAAGAGGAGGAGGGTGATCTGCTCGATGGACCGCTTCTGCTCGCCGCCCAGCGTGGCGGAGGGGGCTGCGGCGTCGGTGGCCTGACCGGGTGCCTCGGGGGCGTCCTCGATCACGTCGGAACTACTGGTCATACGCGTCCCCTGGGGGGTATGAGGAGGGAGAAGGGGGTGCCGGGCCACGGGAACCCCGCAGGGCTTCCTACGGTTCCGTAACCTACGGCATCGTAAGTATGGCAGTGCGCCGCCCGGCGGCAAGAGCCCGAGAGCCTGCGCGTCCCCGCCGACACCTATCCTGGAGTCGGTCGGACAGCGCGGTCCGCTCTGATTTCTTCCCGGATGTCCGGCCCGTATGCGGCGCACGCCGCGCGAGACGCCGTCCGGGTTCCCCTCCCAGACGAGCTTCAACACTGCAAGGAGCCGCACCTGTGAGCAGTGCCGACGACCAGACCACGACGACGAGCAGTGAGCTGCGTGCCGACATCCGCCGGCTGGGTGACCTCCTCGGAGAGACCCTTGTCCGGCAAGAGGGCCCTGAGCTCCTGGAACTCGTCGAGAAGGTCCGCCGCCTCACCCGTGAGGACGGCGAGGCCGCCGCCGAGCTGCTACGCGGCACGGAACTGCAGACCGCGGCCAAGCTGGTCCGCGCGTTCTCCACCTATTTCCACCTGGCCAACGTCACCGAGCAGGTCCACCGCGGCCGCGAGCTGCGGGCCCGGCGCGCCGCCGAGGGCGGACTGCTCGCCCGTACGGCCGACCGGCTCAAGGACGCCGATCCCGATCACCTGCGCGAGACGGTCCGGAACCTCAATATTCGTCCCGTGTTCACGGCCCACCCGACCGAGGCCGCGCGCCGGTCGGTCCTGAACAAGCTCCGGCGCGTCGCCGCACTCCTCGACACCCCCGTCATCGAGTCCGACCGCCGCCGTCTCGACATCCGGCTGGCCGAGAACATCGACCTCGTCTGGCAGACCGACGAACTGCGCGTCGTCCGCCCCGAGCCCGCCGACGAGGCCCGCAACGCCATCTACTACCTGGACGAACTGCACGCCAACGCCGTCGGCGACGTCCTGGAGGACCTCACCGCCGAGCTGGAGCGCGCCGGGGTCAAGCTCCCCGACGACACCCGCCCGCTCACCTTCGGCACCTGGATCGGCGGCGACCGCGACGGCAACCCGAACGTCACCCCCCAGGTGACCTGGGACGTCCTCATCCTCCAGCACGAGCACGGCATCAACGACGCCCTCGAGACGATCGACGAGCTGCGCGGCTTCCTGTCCAACTCCATCCGCTACGCCGGCGCCACCGAGGAACTGCTGACCTCCCTCCAGACCGACCTGGACAACCTCCCCGAGATCAGCCCCCGCTACAAGCGCCTCAACGCCGAGGAGCCCTACCGGCTCAAGGCCACCTGCATCCGGCAGAAGCTGGAGAACACCAAGAAGCGCCTCGCCAAGGGCACCGCACACGTCCCGGGCCGCGACTACCTCGGCACCAGCCAGCTCCTCGACGACCTGCGGATCATCCAGAGCTCCTTGCGCGAGCACCGCGGCGGCCTCTTCGCCGACGGCCGCCTCGCCCGCACCATCCGCACCCTCGCCGCCTTCGGCCTCCAGCTCGCCACCATGGACGTACGCGAACACGCGGACGCCCACCACCACGCCCTCGGCCAGCTCTTCGACCGGCTCGGCGAGGAGTCCTGGCGGTACGCGGACATGCCCCGCGACTACCGCGCCAGGCTGCTCGCCAAGGAGCTGCGCTCCCGCCGCCCCCTCGCGCCCACCCCGGCGCCCGTCGACGCGCCCGGCGAGAAGACCCTCGGCGTCTTCCAGACCGTGAAGAAGGCCCTGGAGGTCTTCGGACCCGAGGTCATCGAGTCGTACATCATCTCCATGTGCCAGGGCGCCGACGACGTCTTCGCCGCCGCCGTCCTCGCCCGCGAGGCCGGCCTCATCGACCTGCACGCCGGCTGGGCCAAGATCGGCATCGTGCCGCTGTTGGAGACCACGGACGAACTCAAGGCCGCCGACACCATCCTGGAGGACATGCTCTCCGACCCGTCCTACCGCAGGCTCGTGGCGCTGCGGGGCGACGTCCAGGAGGTCATGCTCGGCTACTCCGACTCCTCCAAGTTCGGCGGCATCACCACCAGCCAGTGGGAGATCCACCGCGCCCAGCGCCGCCTGCGCGACGTAGCCCACCGCTACGGCGTCCGGCTCCGGCTCTTCCACGGCCGCGGCGGCACCGTCGGCCGTGGCGGCGGCCCCACCCACGACGCCATCCTCGCCCAGCCCTGGGGCACCCTGGAGGGCGAGATCAAGGTGACCGAGCAGGGCGAGGTCATCTCCGACAAGTACCTCATCCCGGCCCTGGCCAGGGAGAACCTGGAACTGAGCGTCGCGGCCACCCTGCAGGCATCCGCCCTGCACACCGCCCCGCGCCAGTCGGACGAGGCCCTGGCCCGCTGGGACGCCGCGATGGACGTCGTCTCCGAGGCCGCCGAGGCCGCCTACCGCAGGCTCGTCGAGGACCCCGACCTCCCGGCGTACTTCTTCGCCTCCACGCCCGTCGACCAGCTCGCCGACCTCCACCTCGGCTCCCGCCCCTCACGCCGCCCGGACACCGGCGCCGGCCTCGACGGGCTGCGGGCCATCCCGTGGGTGTTCGGCTGGACCCAGTCCCGGCAGATCGTGCCCGGCTGGTTCGGCGTCGGCTCCGGCCTCAAGGCACTGCGCGAGGCCGGACTGGACACCGTCCTCGACGAGATGCACGGACAGTGGCACTTCTTCCGCAACTTCATCTCCAACGTCGAGATGACCCTGGCCAAGACCGACCTGCGGATCGCCCAGCACTACGTCGACACCCTCGTCCCCGACGAGCTCAAGCACGTCTTCGACACCATCAAGGCCGAGCACGAACTGACCGTGCGTGAGGTACTGCGCGTGACCGGCGAGGCCGAACTCCTCGACGCCGCGCCCGTCCTCAAGCAGACCTTCGCCATCCGCGACGCCTACCTCGACCCCATCTCCTACCTCCAGGTCGCCCTGCTCAAGCGGCAGCGCGACGCCGTCGGCGCAGCCGAACAGCCCGACCCGCTGCTCGCCCGCGCCCTGCTCCTCACCGTCAACGGCGTGGCAGCGGGCCTGCGCAACACCGGCTGAGCCGCTCCCCGGACACGACCGTGCCCCCGAGCCCGTACAGGCTCGGGGGCACGTCGCGTTCCACGTCAGCCGCGACCGAGCCCCCGGCGCCGGAACACCAGGAACCCGCCGAACCCGACCAGCACCGCCGCCACACCGGACAGCAGACCCACCGGAGCCCCGCCGCCCGTCACCGCGAGGTCGCCGCCGGCAACCCCCTGCGGGGCGCCCGGCTCCTGCTCGTCCTCGCAGTCCGCCCAGGGGATGGCGTCGACGCGCCAGTCGACCCGCTGACCACCGTCGAAACCCTCAGAGGGTCACGAAAGCCGCCGTCAGCAACGCCACCCCCGACAGCGCCAGCACCCAGGCCACCCGCGTCCGCAACAGCCCGCCCGCCACCACGACCGACGCCAGCAACAGCGCACCGCCCAGCGGAATCCACGCGTACAGAATCCCCGCCGGGCCCGAACGGACCGCGTGATCACTGCCGGGCTTCAGGACCACCGTGTAGGTCCGGCCCTTCTCCACCGCGACGGACTTCTCCAGCTCGACCCTCGGCCGCGGCTGCGCACCCTCAGACAACGGCGTGAACGCACCCGTGCACGTGTCCGGCCCGCACCGCTTCACATCGACCGTGCCGCTCTCCCGGCCCTTCGTCAGCATCACATGCTGCGCCGTACCCCACGACGCCCACACACCCGCGATCAGGATCAGCGCGGCGACCGTACCCATCGCCGCGAACCGTCCGAACCGCAGCACGGCATGAGAGCTCTGGTGAGAGGCGGTGGCAGTGGGGGGCATGGCCGGGATCATTGGCCATACCCGCACGGCCGGTCAACTCCCCGGGGTGACAAGTCAGGAGTTGTACGTACCTTGCGCCCGCTCCAGCCCCTCGATCACCAGACACTCCACCGCGTCCGCCGCCCGGTCCACGAAGTAGTCCAGCTCCTTGCGCTCCGTCGAGGAGAAGTCCTTCAGCACGAAGTCCGCCACCGGCATCCGCCCCGGCGGCCGGCCGATCCCGAACCGCACCCGGTGATAGTCCGCCCCGAACGCCTTCGTCATCGACTTCAGACCGTTGTGCCCGTTGTCCCCGCCACCCAGCTTCAGCCGCAGGGTCCCGTAGTCGATGTCCAACTCGTCATGGATCGCCACCACATGCGCGACCGGAACCTTGTAGAAGTCCCGCAGCACGTTCACCGGCCCGCCCGACAGGTTCATGTACGACATCGGCTTCGCCAGAATCACCCGCCGGTTCGCCGGCCCGGGCGGCCCGATCCGGCCCTCGATCACCTGCGCCTGAGCCTTCCCCGCCCGCTTGAACCTCCCCCCGACACGATCCGCCAGCAGATCGGCCACCATGAAGCCCACGTTGTGCCGGTTACCGGCGTACTCCGGCCCCGGATTGCCCAGCCCCACGATCAGCCAGGGAGCGGCGGCATCGGTCGTCACGTCCATGTCTCCTTCATACGCGTCGGCCGCTGCTCCGCACCGGAACAGCGGCCGACGAAACGACGACGAAGAGGATCAGGCCTCGGCGGCCTCTTCCTCAGCGGCCTCCTCGCCCTCCGGGGCCTCCTCGGCCTGCGCGGCCAGCACCTGAAGGACGACGGTGTCCTCCTCGACGGCCAGCGTCGTGCCCTTCGGCAGCGTGATGTCCTTGGCCAGGATCGAGTCACCGGCGGACAGGCCCTCGATGGAGACCGTCACGGACTCCGGGATGTGCGTGGCCTCGGCCTCGACCGGCAGCGCGTTCAGCACGTGCTCCAGCAGGAAGCCACCCGGGGCCAGCTCGCCCTCGGTGTGGACGTAGATGTCGACGTTGACGCGCTCGCCCTGCTTCACCAGCAGCAGGTCGACGTGCTCCAGGAAGCCCTTCAGCGGGTCACGCTGCACGGCCTTCGGAATCGCCAGCTCCTTGGTCTTGCCGTCGATGTCCAGCGCGATCAGGACGTTCGGCGTACGCAGCGCCATCAGCAGGTCGTGGCCCGGCAGGGTCACGTGCAGCGGGTCCGAACCGTGCCCGTACAGGACACCCGGAACCTTGTCTTCACGACGGATACGGCGCGCGGCACCCTTGCCGAACTCGGTGCGCGTCGCGGCGGAGATCTTCACCTCGGACATAATCACTCCTCGAAGTCAGGTACGGACGTGGTCACCCGGCCACGAACGGCCTGCTACGAAGAGCGCGTCGATAACGGAGCACCGCATCCCACAACGGGAAACGGCCTCCCTCGCCGAGCAACTGCAGCAGTCTACTCGGCCAGGGAGGCCGCACCCAAAACGATCTACAGGAACCCCGGGCAGAACCCCGGGAAGCCCCTACTGCTCGTCGAACAGGCTCGTCACCGAACCGTCCTCGAACACCTCACGCACCGCGCTCGCGATCGTCGGCGCGATCGACAGCACCGAGATCTTGTCCAGGTCCCCGCTCAGCTCACCCGGCGTCGGCAAGGTGTTCGTGAACACGAACTCGCTCACCCGCGAGTTCTTCAGCCGGTCAGCCGCCGGACCCGACAGCACACCGTGCGTCGCCGTCACGATCACGTCCTCCGCACCGTGCGCGAACAGCGCGTCGGCAGCGGCACAGATCGTCCCACCGGTGTCGATCATGTCGTCCACCAGGACACACACGCGACCCTTCACCTCACCCACGACCTCGTGGACGGTGACCTGGTTCGCGACGTCCTTGTCCCGCCGCTTGTGCACGATCGCCAGCGGCGCGCCCAGCCGGTCGCACCAGCGGTCGGCGACCCGGACCCGGCCCGCGTCCGGCGACACGACCGTCAGCTTCTCCCGGTCCACCTTCCGGCCCACGTAGTCCGCCAGC
Organism: Streptomyces sp. NPDC055506; assembly: GCF_053643595.1. Taxonomy (NCBI): domain Bacteria; kingdom Bacillati; phylum Actinomycetota; class Actinomycetes; order Kitasatosporales; family Streptomycetaceae; genus Streptomyces; species Streptomyces sp. NPDC055506. Next base: position 17,825 of record NZ_JBSHKH010000106.1, read on the forward strand.
AGCGGCAGCGCGAACAGGTGGTCCACCGGACCGTCGAAGAAGCCCTGGATCTGGTCCGTGTGCAGGTCGACGGTGAGAATGCGGTCCGCACCCGCCGTCTTCATCATGTCCGCGATCAGACGCGCCGAAATCGGTTCACGTCCGCGGTGCTTCTTGTCCTGCCGCGCGTAACCGTAGAAAGGCACGATGACCGTGATGGACCGGGCCGACGCGCGCTTCAGCGCGTCGATCATGATCAACTGCTCCATGATCCACTTGTTGATCGGAGCCGTGTGGCTCTGGATCAGGAAGCAGTCGGCGCCACGCGCCGACTCCTGGTAACGCACATAGATCTCACCGTTGGCGAAGTCGAAGGCCTTCGTCGGGACGACCCCGACACCCAGCTGGTGGGCAACCTCCTCGGCAAGCTCGGGGTGGGCGCGGCCGGAGAAGAACATCAACTTCTTCTCGCCGGTCGTCTTGATCCCGGTCACAGCACTGTCTCCTCAGAGGTGTCGCAGCTGGGGTTTCGATCTGGGGTCGAGAGACCTCGTCGCCGGCTCGCGAGAGGGCGTCTCAACTGGTGGGGGTGCGGGTGTGCACTTATCACCGTACGCCGTGTTTGAGGCACCGGTTTCCGGTCAGCCCTCCTCGGACGACTCCCGCGAAGCCGCCTCCGCCGCCTTCGCGGCCGCGCTCCCCGGACGCTTTCGAGCCACCCAACCCTCGATATTCCGCTGCTGACCACGGGCCACGGCCAGCGAACCGGGCGGTACGTCCTTCGTGATCACCGACCCGGCCGCGGTGTACGCACCGTCCCCCACCGTGACAGGCGCCACAAACATGTTGTCCGAGCCCGTACGGCAGTGAGAGCCGATGGTCGTGTGGTGCTTCTCCTGGCCGTCGTAGTTCACGAACACACTCGCGGCACCGATGTTCGACTGCTCACCGATCGTCGCGTCACCCACATAGGAGAGATGAGGCACCTTCGTGCCCTCCCCGATCGTGGCGTTCTTCGTCTCCACGTACGTCCCGATCTTGCCCCTGGCGCCCAGCCGCGTCCCCGGACGCAGGTACGCGTACGGCCCCACCGACGCGGCCGGACCCACCTCGGCGCTCACGGCCACGGTGTTGTCCACGCGCGCGCCCGCCCCGACCCGGGTGTCGGTCAGCCGGGAGTTGGGCCCGACCTCCGCGCCCTCGCCGAGATGCGTCGAGCCGTGCAGCTGGGTGCCCGGGTGCACGACGGCGTCCTGCTCGAAGGTCACCGTGACGTCGATCCAGGTCGTGGCCGGGTCGACGACCGTCACACCGGCGAGCATGGCCTCGGTCAGCAGCCGGTCGTTGAGGATCCGGCGCGCCTCGGAGAGCTGCACGCGGTTGTTGATCCCGGCGATCTCCCGGTGGTCGCCGGCCACGGAGGCCCCGACCCGGTGCCCCGCCTCGCGCAGGATCCCGAGCACGTCGGTCAGGTACTCCTCGCCCTGGCTGTTGTCCGTGCGCACCTTCTTCAGCGCGTCGGCGAGCAACTGACCGTCGAACGCGAACACACCCGAGTTGATCTCACGGATCGACCGCTGCGCGTCGGTGGCGTCCTTGTGCTCCACGATCGCGGTCACGGCGCCGGTGTCGTCGCGGACGATCCGGCCGTAGCCGGTCGCGTCCGGCACCTCGGCGGTCAGTACGGTGACCGCGTTGCCGTCGGCGGAGTGGGTGGCGGCGAGGGCGTCGAGGGTCGCGCCGGTGAGCAGCGGAGTGTCCCCGCACACCACCACGACGGTCCCGTCGACGGACCCGCCGAGTGCTTCGAGACCCATCCGTACGGCGTGCCCGGTGCCGTTCTGCTCGGCCTGTACGGCGGTGCGGACGGCGGGGGCGATCTCGCCGAGGTGGGCGGTGACCTTCTCACGGGCGTGGCCGACCACGACGACCAGGTTCTCGGGGTGCAGCTCGCCCGCGGCGGCGAGCACGTGCCCGACGAGACTGCGGCCGCAGAGCTCATGCAGGACCTTGGGTGTGGCCGACTTCATACGGGTGCCCTCACCCGCTGCGAGAACGACGACGGCTGCCGGGCGGTTGGCGCTCACGGGATGCCCTTCGGCTGTGGATGGGGTGGGGTTTCATCCGCAGGATACCGGGGGGTTTTATGGGGGACACGAGAGTGGGCCCTGACTCGGCTGTCGCCGACCAGGGCCCGAACTTGAGCATGTGCTCCCCCGCCAGGACTCGAACCCGGACAGATGGCACCAAAAGCCACAGTGCTTACCAATTACACCACGGGGGAATAATCTCGACTAAACCGGACATTCAGTCAGGTCGCCGAGCGGCGCCTCCTACTATGCCGTACCAGGCGCCTTCCATGCGACGGTACAAGTCGGCGCTCTTGATCACGTAAACGATCAGGCAGCCGCGATATGCCTCCGAGGTGTTCTTGCGGCTTGTCTTCGGGTTGTGCTTCTTGAGGGTGGCCTTCTGGAACGTGGCTGGTGCCACGCCGACGAGTCCGGCCCAGAACTCTTCGGCCTCCGGCACATTGGCCGACTCGTGGATGCTCACCCGGAAGCGCAGGCGGTCCCGTTCTACGCCAAGCGTGTCCAGCCAGCGAAGGAAGAAGCTGATGACGTTCGGGTCGCTGTTGATGAAAAGGAGTCGCTCGCGGCGGCTGTAAGGCTTGTCCTTGGCGCCCTCTGCCCAGTAGAGGACCACTCCTGCCAGGAATAGTTCCCGGTCGGTCAGGTCGCCGACTGCTTGCTGGGCGACCGCCTTCGTGTGCTGCCGTTCCTCCTCGCGCCGTTGCAGTGTCGCTTCCCAGCCGCGCCTCGCGATAGCCGAAGCTTCCTCGGTTGAGCGCTTGCGCTCAGGCTTCGGCAGGTCCCGTACCCACAGTGAGATCGAACTCTTCGAGCAGCCCAGCTCCACCTGGATCTGGTCGTACGTCCAGCCCTGGAGTCGGAGCTCCCTGGCCTTCTCCCTCAGGTCGTCCTTCGCGTTCGGGCGCTTCGTCCAGGCCGGGGGTGGCTCGCCCTCCAGGAGGCGGTTGAGGATGTCGTTGTTGTCGATGTGCAGTCGGTCGCGGATCTGGCGGCGGCTCAGGCCTGTGCGGCGTAGTGCGACTGCCTGCTCCCGGAGGTCCTCGAAGTCGGCGTATTTGCCAGGGGCATGTGTCATACACGTACCGTCCGGGTGGAATGGAAGGTTCCGGGGTCGAACGGTGAGCGATTCAGCAGTTCGAGGGATATCGGGTGGTATTGCGTCTGAACGGTCACGGAGTGTGGTGTAGGCCAGTCCGGGAAACTCACCGGAAAACCGGCGGCGGGCGCCTTTAGGCTGGAGGGCATGACCGCGACGGGGGAAGACCATGTGACGGCCCGGGGAGGGCCGTGGTGGTGGGCCAGGCGGCGCAGTGCCGTGTTCGATGTGAGCCTGGCCGTGGCGTCCGCGCTGGAGTGCGGGTTCGAGGGCATTCCGTTCGCCAGGGATGCGGGGATCCCGGTGGCGGCGGGGGTGGTGTTCGGGCTGTTGGCCGGGTCCGTGCTGCTGGTGCGGCGGCGGTGGCCGATCGCCGTCGTGCTCGTTTCCATTGCCATCACGCCCGCCGAGATGGGCTTTCTGATGGGCATCGTCGGCCTGTACACGCTGGCCGCGTGCGAGTTGCCCCGGCGGATCCTCGTCTCGCTGGCGGGGATGTCGCTGCTGGGGACGCTCATCGTGACGTTCGTGAAGACGCGGCAGGACATGTCGCGGGGGGACCTGGACATCGGGGACTGGTTCGTGCCCTTCGCCGCCATCACGATGTCGGTGGGGTTCACGGCGCCTCCCGTGCTGCTCGGGCTGTATGTGGGAGCCCGGCGGCGGCTGATGGAGAGCCTGCGGGAGCGTGCGGACGACCTGGAGCGAGAGCTGCAGCTGCTCGCCGAGCGGGCGGAGGAGCGGGCCGAGTGGGCCCGGAACGAGGAGCGGACCCGGATCGCCCGGGAGATGCACGACGTGGTCGCGCACCGGGTGAGTCTGATGGTCGTGCACGCCGCCGCGTTGCAGGCGGTGGCGCGGAAGGATCCCGAGAAGGCCGTCAAGAACGCCGCGCTGGTGGGGGACATGGGGCGGCAGGCGCTGACCGAGTTGCGGGAGATGCTCGGGGTGCTGCGCAGTGGCGGGGACGAGCGGCGGGAGCGTGCGGCGTCGGTGCCGCTGGCGGCGGTGGGGGCGGCCGCGGCCGCGGCGGCTTCGCGGGCGGCCGACGACGAGGGGCCGTGTCTGGCGGAGATCGAGGAGCTGGTCGGGCAGTCGGCCGCCGCGGGGATGGTGGTGGATCTGTCCGTGGAGGGGGACGAGCGGTCGTATGCGCCGGAGGTCGAGCAGACGGCGTATCGGGTGGTGCAGGAGGCGTTGACGAACGTCCACAAGCACGCGGCCGGGGCGAAGACCTATGTGCGGCTGGCGCATCGGAGGTCGGAGATCGCGATGCAGGTGGAGAACGAGCCGCCCGAGGAGGCGGCGTCGTCGGCGCGGTTGCCGTCCGGGGGGAACGGGCTGGTGGGGATGAAGGAGCGGGTCTCGGCGCTGGGCGGGGTGTTTGTGTCCGGGCCGACGGACGCGGGGGGTTTCCGGGTGTCGGCGGTGATTCCGGCGTCGTAGGGCCCGGTGGGTGCTAGCTCGCGGTGAGGCGTACGGGTTCGGTGCCGGCGATGAGGGTGGAGAGGGCCTGGTCGATGTCCTGGCCGAGGTACCAGTCGCCGGTGTGGTCGAGGGTGTAGACGCGGCCGTCGGTGTCGATGGCGACGAGGGACCGGCTGTCGGTCTCGGCGCCGAGGGGGCAGACCTCGGTGCCGAGGGCGCGGCCGAGGTCGCCGAGGGTGCGGGCCATGTGGAGGCCGTGCAGCGGGTCGAGGTGCAGGGTGGCAGGGGCGACCTGGCGGCCGGGGCCGGTGGGGGCGATGTGGAGTCCGCCGAATTCGGCCCAGGCCTCGACGGCGGCGGGGAAGACGGTGTGCCGGTGGCCCGCGGGGGAGACGTGGTCGCGCAGGGCGTCGGCCCAGTACTCGGCCTGCTTGATGTCCCAGCGTCCGGATTGCCAGCCGGCGGCGCGCAGGGCGGCGTCGACGGGTACGGCGAAGCGGGTGGAGGAGGTGCGGTCGGTGTGCATCTGCCCTGCGTCTCGTCGAGGTCGTGGGACGGCGGGCGTGGGGTGCGCGCCGTGCTGCCGGTTGCTTCCGGGGTCGGGGCGGGCGTCAGTCGTTCGGGGACGCCGGGTCGACTATGCGGACCCCGAAGTGGGCGCTGAGCGCGGTGCAGGCGCGGCAGGGGGTGGCGAAGGTGCCGTGGAGGGGGTCGCCGTCCTCGCGGATGTGCCGGGCGGTGAGTTTGGCCTGCTTGAGGGCTTTGCGGGCCTCGCCGTTGGTCATGGGTTTTCGTGCGGCGCGTTTGCTGCGGGCGGTGTCGGCGGCGGCGATGTGCCGGGAGATGAGGATGGTTTCGGCGCAGCGGCCGGTGTAGCGGTCGCGCTGGGCGCTGGTGAGGGTGTCCAGGAAGTCCTGGACGAGGGGGTGCAGTCCCGGGGGTGTGTCGCCGCGGGCGGCGGTGCCGGTGAGGGTGGCGCCGCGGACGGAGAGTGCGGCGGCGACGGTGGGGAGGATGCCGTCGCGGCGGTGGTGGAGGGCGGGGGCGTGGGCCGCTTCGGTGGCGCTCCAGCCGATGCGGGGGTCGCCGCCTCGGGGGTCGCCGGCTCGCGGATCGCCGCTTCTCGGGTCGCCGTGGCGCGGGTCGCCGTGCCGGGGGTCGCCGTTTCGTGGGTCGGCGGACCTGCCGGTGTGTGGTCCCGTCTGTGTCGCGTTCATGATCGTCTTCCCCTCCGTGCATCCCCCCGGGGGTCACAGACTGCCAAATGCCGTGGCTGCTGCGGAAGCTGGGGCGCGGCGACACGCCCGTTCCGGGGTGTGCCGTCACGGTGGGGTGACGGCTGGTCACGGAAGCGGAGGGGGTGCCGACCGGTGCCGGTGACCGGTGTCGTCGTACCGCATAGGCTGTCGGCACCGCGGGCGATGCGGTGATCCGTTCGGAGATCGATGCAGTGAACCGGAGGGTGATCCGCGGGGTCGGCGCGTGCAGGAAGCGCAGAGAAGTCGAGACGGACAGTCGAGACAGACAGACGTGACAGTCGATACGGGCCGTAGTGCGCCAAAGGTGGTCAATACGGTTCGTACAGAGTGCCGCAGGGGGCAACCGCCATGACGACAGGTCGGCTCGGGCAGCAAGCCGCGCCGCCGAACGCGGCCTACGCCGGGCAGGTCGTGCATTTCCCGGACCCGGTCCGGGCGGCCCGTCACCCGAGAGGGGTGCGGGTCGACGAGCGTGGCTACCCCGACTTCTCGCCCTATGCGCGCGCGATCGCGGAGATCGCGGAGCCGCCGGAGGGTTTCGGTGTCGACGAGTTGCGGCTGACGGACTACGTGTCGGCGAACAGCGCGCTGTCGGCGTCCGGGCACGAGCTGTGGGACACGGTGCCGGCGGTGGCGACACCGCACGGCTGGACCTGGCACCACGCGGTCGCCTCGCGGCGGCTGGAGCTGGTTCCGGTCGAGGTGAAGGCGCTGCTGCGGCATCACGGCGGTGTGGCCACGTCGGGTGTCGATCACGGCAAGCGGGGCACGCGGCCGCTCCAGGAGACGCGTCCGGCGCACTTCGGGCTGCCGAAGTCGGGGGTGGCCGTGACGGAGTCGCAGGTGCAGGGCGTCGAGGAGGAGCTCGGCTACCGGCTGCCGGGCGCGTACCGGTCGTTCCTGAAGGCGGCGGGCGGCTGTGCGCCGGTGGGTGCCGCGCTCGACGCGGAGCTGGGGCTGCTGGTCGACCAGCCGTTCTTCACGGTGCGGGACGAGGCCGCGGTCAATGACCTGGTGTACGTCAACAAGTGTCTGCGGGACCATCTGACCAAGGACTACCTGGGCGTCTCCTTCGTCCAGGGCGGGCTGCTCGCCGTGAAGGTGAAGGGCGAGCGGATCGGCTCCGTGTGGTTCTGCTCGTACGACGACGCGCGGGACGTGGATCCCTCGACGCCGCCGGCGGAGCGGGTTGAGCGGCTGCTGCTGCCGTGCGGGGACGACTTCGACCTCTTCCTGTCGCGGCTGGCGGGCAATCCGCCGGAGTTGGAGACGGTGGCGAACCTGATGGTGGACGGCGGGTTCGCGCGTGTGGTGCCGGTGGGTGCGGTGTCGTCCTCGGCTGTGGGGGAGTGACTTCGGCGATGGTGACCTTCGCTCAGGCGCAGGAGCGCGCGGAAGAGTGGATCAACGGCGACCTGCCGTCGTACCAGCATCGTGAGGTGCGGGTGCGGGAGTTCGACCTCGGGTTCGTGGTGTGGGCCGAGGACCGTGCGGACGGGCCCCGCTCGGACGGGGGCGCGCAGCGACTGGTGATCGCGCGGGACAGCGGTGAGGCGACGCTGTGGCCCGGGCTGCCGGTGGGTGAGGTGATCCGCCGGTACGAGGAGGAGTACGGCCGTCCGGACGCGGTGGACGAGCCGGCGCCGGCGCCTCCCGCGCGGGTGGATCTGAATCAGACGTCCTTCCTGCTTACTCCGCCGGAGTGGTTGCAGGACGCGGCGGACAAGCTGGGGATTCCGGATCGGCGGGGGGCCGGGGCGGGGGCTGCTGCATCTGCTTCTGCCGGTGATTCCGCTTCCGGGAGTGGCGCATCATGGCCGGCCGCTGGGGGGAGCGACTCGGACGCTTCCGGCGCTCCTGCTGCTCCTGCTGCTCCGGTGGCTCCGGCCGCGCCTGCCGGGGCGACGCCCTGGGCCGGTACGGACACCAACGGCGATGGCGGTGACGACCGTTCCGTACCGCTGCCGGCGACGGTCTTCGCGCCGCCGCTGAGTGAGGCCGACGACAGCACGCCGCCGCCCGCGACGGCATCCGACGCCAAGACGGCGCTGATCGCGGGCGGGAGCCAGCTTCCGCGGACGGCGGTCACGCCGGCGGTGGACGGGCCTGGGGCCGGCGGGCGTCCGGTGGACGGGCCGCACGCGCAGGGTGCCGCTCCCGGTGTGCCGGGCACGCCGCCCGCCGGTGTGCCGCAGGGCAGTACGCCGCCGCCCGCGCCGGGCGGGCAGCCGTACGGCTATCCGCAGCCGCCGGCCGGGCCGGGCGCGCCCGAGCGGCCGCTCGCGCCGAACGCCGGGGACATCGCCGACGCCGCGACCAGCAAGGCGACTCCGCCGCCGGGTCGTGGCCGGGGCGCGGGTCCGACCACGCCGCCTCCGCCGGGCGCACCGGGTACGCCGGGTGCGCGGCCGGGCGATACGCCTCCGCCGTCGGGGCCCGGTGCGCCGGGGACGCCGGCGGGCGGGTATGTGCCGACGCAGATGGTGTCGGCCCTCGGTCCTGAAGGGCCCGGGGGGCCTGGGGCTCCTGGTGCTCCTCAGGGTCCCGGTGTTGCCGGGGGTTCTTCGGGGGCCGGGGTTCCGACGGGCCCTGGTGCGCCGCTGCCTCCGCAGCAGCCGCCGGGTGCGCCGGCTGCGCCAGGTGCTCCTGGTGCGCCGCAGCCTCCTGGCGCCCCCGGTGGTACGCCCCCGGGCGGTGTCCACCATGCCGCCACGATGCTTGCCGATCCCGGCCGGCCAGGCCCGGGCGCGCCTCAGCCGCCGCAGCCTCCGGGGCCGCCCGGTGCTCCTGGTGTGCCGGGTGCGTCCCAGCCTCCGGGTGTTCCGCATCCGCCCGGTGCTCCCGGTGCTCCCGGTGCTCCCGGTGCCCCTGGCGCCCCGGGTGTGCCCGGGGCCGGTGCGGGGCCCGTGCATCACGCCGAGACCATGCTGGCCGCGCCGCCCCCGGCGGGCGGCCCCGGTGTGCCTCCGCCGCCGCAGGCTCCCGGCGCACCCCCCGGCGCGCCGCCGATGCCGCCGCCCGGCGCGATGCCGGGTGCGGTGCCGCCCGGTGCGGTGCCGCCGCCCGGTCAGCCCGTCCCCGGGCCGCCGCCGGCGTACGGCTATCCGCAGCCGCCCGCCGGGCAGCCGACGGTCGGTCCCGGCTACCAGGCCGTGTTGCGCTACCGCGCTCAGGACGGCTCCGAGCAGCAGCTGATCCGGCGTTCGGCGCCGGGCACGCCGCACCCGGAGTGGCAGATCTTCCACGAGCTGCGGGCCATGAACGTGCCCCCGGACCAGGTGCTGGAGCTGCACACCGAGCTGGAGTCGTGCGAGCTGCCGGGTGCGTACTGCGCGCGGATGATCCGGGAGCAGTGGCCGCAGGCGCGGATCACGAGCATCGCGCCGTACGGCACGGACCACGCGAGCCGGCAGCAGGGCATGCAGCAGCTGCTGGCCCACCAGGGCGAGTTGCACCAGGTGGCGGACGGCCCGGCGCGTCCGGCTCCGGTGCGTGCTCCGCTGCCGCCGGTGCAGGCGGCGCCGCCGGTCCCGCCGGAGGCCGTCGCGCAGGAGCTGGGGGCCGCGTTCGGGCCGGGTGTGTTCCGGTTCGAGCAGGCCGCGGTGTCCCGTCAGGGGGTGCCGCCGGTCGTGGCGCACACGCTGGTGGCGGCCGGTCTGCCGATGGACATGGGCCCGTTCTTCTGGGCGCAGGCGCAGCCGGGCCGGCCCGTTCCGACGCTGGCGGAACTGGCGGCCGAGCGCGGTGTGCAGCCGGCCTCGGACGCGGGTTCCTATCTGGTGATGGGCAGCGACTTCGGCAAGGCGATCTGCGTGCAGTACGGCACGGCCAACATCGTCGCCGTGCCGGTGGAGGCGGGGCCGGGCGGGGCGCCCGTGCCGCCGCAGTTCGTGAACACCGGGCTGCCGGAGTTCGCGCGCTGTCTGGCGCTGCTCGGGCGGATGTGGCGGCTGCGGTTCGGGCTGAACCAGGAGCAGGCGGGCCGCTGGACCGTCGACTTCCAGGCCCAGCTGGCCGCGCTCGACCCGGCGGCGCTGGGGTCGCCGGAGAGCTGGTGGTCGGTGCTGCTGGAGCAGATGTGGGACGGACTGCTGTGACACATCGCCGCTGACGTGCGGAAAGAGAAGCCGGGTCCGTCGGTCGTACGACCGGGCCCGGCTTCTTCGTGCCCGGCTGTCACATCTCCTCGTGCCGCTTCGTCAGTGGAGTGACAGCACACGCACCGCCGACTCAGGAGGCAGAGATCATGCAGGCACGGATGACGAACCCGGCGTACGTCCTTCCCGGCGCGATGAAGGGCATCGGCGGCATCTTCCAGGCGATCGGGGAGGGCGGTCTGGCGCAGGACGTGGCGGAGATGGCCGGGCTTCGCGCCAGCCAGATCAACGGCTGCGGTGCCTGCGTGCACGGGCACGTCGCCAACCTCCGCAAGGCCGGGGTGAGCGAGGAGCGCATCGCGGCCGTCGCCGCCTGGCGGCACGCGCCCTTCTTCTCGGACGCCGAGCGCGCGGCCCTGAAGCTGACGGAGGCGGTGACGCGGGTTTCCGACCTCTCGGGGGAATCGGTGCCGGACGCGCTGTGGGACGAGGTGGCCGACTACTTCGACGAGAAGGAACTCTCCGCGCTGATCCTCACGGTCTCGGTCACCAACATGTTCAACCGCATCAACACGACCATCCAGGAGCCCGCCGGCACCACATGGGGCTGACGGCCGTACGGGCCGGTCGTGGGCCCGTGACCTCTGTGCGGAGTGTCGCGTTATGAACACTTCTGCCTGATCCACCAAGATGTGCGCGAAATCATCCCGTTTCTTGTGCGGCTTCGCGTCGGTGAGGTGGAGAGGGGTTCCAGGATGAGCAGCGCGTCGGTGTCGCCGCACGGCTTCGTGGCCGGGCGGGGGCGTGGCTACCGTCCCGAGCAGGTGGACAGGTACGCCGAGGCCGTCTCCCAGAATCGTGACGCGGCCTGGGAGCGGGCCGCCCGGCTGACGGTGCTCGCCCGGCAGATGGACGCGGAACTGGCCCTGCTGCGGGAGACCGTGGCGGGGCTCGCGCCGCAGGACTACGCGTCGCTCGGGGAGGGGGCGCGGCGGCTCTTCGAACTCGGCCGGGAGGAGGCCGAGGCCGTTCGGGACAGGGCGCGGGAGGATGCGCGGCGCATCGTCGAGGAGGCGCGGGCCGCCGCGGCCGAGATGTGCGAGTCCGCGCAGGCGCACGCCGACGCCGTACGCGCCGACGCCGACGAACGCGCCCGGCAGCGGCTGCTCGTGGCGAGCGCGGAGGCCGACGAGATCCGGGTCTCGGTCCGGTGCGGGGCGAAGGAGCAGCGGGGTGAGGCGCTGGCCGCGCTGCGGGAGATGCGGCAGCGCTCCTCCGGGATGCTCGCCGAGCGGGACAAGGAGCGTGCCGAACGGTGGGCTGAGCTGGAGCGCGAGGAGGAGGCGCGGGCGGAGGAGCTGGACGCGCACCACGCCGAGGCGGTGGCGCGCGCCGAGCGGGCCCTGTCCGACGCGGAGCAGGCCCTCGCCGACGCCGGGGAATCGGCCCGGAGCCGGCAGGAGGAGGCGCAGGAGCGTGCCGCGGAGCTGGTCGCCCAGGCCCGGGAACACGCGGACCGCGTCGAGGAGGAGACGGAGCGGCTCCTGCGCGCGCACGCCGAGCAGGGCGAGGACGTGCGGGCCCACATCGACCGCGTCCACGCCAGCCTGGCGGCGTGGGCGGGGCCGACGGGGCCGGCGGGGGAGTGACCTCGGCCGTCGCGCGGGGGTGACGGCCGCGGGCACTCCCGGCG
>NZ_JBSHKH010000107.1:0-29379 GCF_053643595.1 Streptomyces sp. NPDC055506
GTTTCCGCCTCCGGGGCGGGCCCACGTCAATCTCCGCCCGCCCGGGAACGGGCGTTGTCCACAGCCCCCGCCGCCCGGCCGCGCAGCGTCGTACGCTGGAGACCCCCGGCCCGCGGCGCGCGTCGGGCCCGTCGTGTTGCCCACCCCTGGACGGAAAAGACCCGTATGAGCCTGCACGGTCTGCTCGACGCCGTAGTCAGAGACGCCGCCCTCGCGGAAGCGATCAGCGCGGCCGCAGACGGCAACCGCATGCACGTCGACCTGGTCGGCCCTCCCGCCGCCCGCCCCTTCGCGGTCGCCGCCCTCGCCCGGGACTCGGGCCGCCCGGTGCTGGCGGTGACGGCGACGGGCCGCGAGGCCGAGGACCTGGCCGCGGCCCTGCGCTCCCTCCTCCCGCCGGAGGGGGTCGTGGAGTACCCCTCCTGGGAGACCCTCCCGCACGAGCGGCTCAGCCCCCGCAGCGACACCGTCGGCCGCCGCCTGGCCGTGCTGCGCCGCCTGGCCCACCCCCGCCCCGACGACCCCGAGACCGGCCCGGTCTCCGTCGTCGTGGCGCCCGTCCGGTCCGTGCTCCAGCCGCAGGTCAAGGGCCTCGGAGACCTGGAGCCGGTCTCCCTGAAGCCGGGACAGACCGTCGACCTCGAGGAGATCGTCGACGCCCTCGGGGCCGCCGCGTACGCGCGCGTGGAGCTGGTCGAGAAGCGCGGCGAGTTCGCCGTGCGCGGCGGCATCCTCGATGTGTTCCCGCCCACCGAGGAACACCCCCTGCGCATCGAGTTCTGGGGCGACGACGTCGAGGAGATCCGCTACTTCAAGGTCGCCGACCAGCGCTCCCTCGAAGTCGCCGAGCACGGCCTGTGGGCGCCGCCGTGCCTCGAACTGCTGCTCACCGAGGACGTCCGCGCGCGTGCGCGTGCCCTCGCCGAACAGCACCCCGAGCTCGGTGAACTGCTCGGCAAGATCGCCGAGGGCATCGCGGTCGAGGGCATGGAGTCCCTCGCCCCGGTCCTCGTCGACGACATGGAGCTGCTGCTCGACGTGCTGCCCAAGGGCGCCATGGCCGTCGTCTGCGACCCGGAGCGGGTCCGCACGCGCGCGTCGGACCTGGTGGCCACCTCGCAGGAGTTCCTCCAGGCCTCCTGGGCGGCCACCGCCGGGGGCGGCGAGGCGCCGATCGACGTCGACGCGGCCTCCTTGTGGTCCATCGCGGACGTCCGGGAGCGGGCCCGCGAGCTGGACATGATGTGGTGGTCGGTGTCGCCGTTCGCCGCGGACGAGGAGCTCGACGCGGACACCCTCAAGCTCGGCATGCACGCCCCGGAGACCTACCGCGGGGACACCGCCAAGGCCCTCGCCGACACCAAGGGCTGGCTCGCCGAGGGCCGGCGCACGGTGTTCGTCACCGAGGGGCACGGCCCGGCGGCCCGTACGGTCGAGGTGCTGGGCGGCGAGGGCATCGCTGCCCGCCTCGACGCCGACCTCGCCGAGATCTCCCCGTCCCTGGTGCACGTGGCGTGCGGCTCGATCGAGCACGGCTTCGTCGACACGGCCCTCGGACTCGCGGTGCTCACCGAGACCGACCTGACCGGCCAGAGGGCCGCGGGCCGTGACGGCGCCCGGATGCCGGCCCGCCGCCGCAAGACCATCGACCCGCTCACCCTGGAGCCGGGCGACTACATCGTCCACGAGCAGCACGGCGTGGGCCGCTACATCGAGATGGTGCAGCGCACCGTGCAGGGCGCCACCCGCGAGTACCTGGTCGTCGAGTACGCGCCCGCCAAGCGCGGCCAGCCCGGCGACCGCCTCTACATCCCCACCGACCAGCTGGAGCAGATCACCAAGTACGTCGGCGGCGAGGCCCCCACCCTGCACCGGCTGGGCGGCGCCGACTGGACGAAGACGAAGGCCCGCGCCAAGAAGGCCGTCAAGGAGATCGCCGCCGACCTCATCAAGCTGTACAGCGCGCGCATGGCGGCCCCGGGGCACGCCTTCGGGACGGACACCCCCTGGCAGCGCGAGCTGGAGGACGCCTTCCCCTACGCGGAGACGCCCGACCAGCTCACCACCATCGCCGAGGTCAAGGACGACATGGAGAAGACGGTCCCGATGGACCGGCTGATCTGCGGCGACGTCGGCTACGGCAAGACCGAGATCGCGGTCCGGGCCGCCTTCAAGGCCGTCCAGGACGGCAAGCAGGTGGCCGTCCTGGTGCCCACGACCCTGCTGGTGCAGCAGCACTTCGGCACGTTCAGCGAGCGGTACGCGCAGTTCCCGGTCAGTGTGAAGGCACTGTCCCGCTTCCAGACCGACACCGAGGCCAAGGCGGTCCTGGAGGGCCTGCGCGAGGGCTCGGTGGACATCGTCATCGGCACGCACCGGCTGTTCTCTTCGGAGACGAAGTTCAAGGACCTGGGCCTGGTCATCGTCGACGAGGAGCAGCGCTTCGGCGTCGAGCACAAGGAGCAGCTGAAGAAGCTCCGGGCCAACGTCGACGTGCTGACGATGTCCGCGACCCCCATCCCGAGGACCCTGGAGATGGCGGTCACGGGCATCCGGGAGATGTCGACGATCACCACCCCGCCCGAGGAGCGGCACCCGGTGCTGACCTTCGTCGGCCCGTACGAGGAGAAGCAGATCGGCGCCGCCATCCGCCGTGAGCTGCTGCGCGAGGGCCAGGTCTTCTACATCCACAACCGGGTCGAGTCGATCGACCGGGCCGCGGCCCGGCTGCGCGAGATCGTCCCCGAGGCGCGTATCGCCACCGCCCACGGCCAGATGTCGGAGTCGGCGCTGGAGCAGGTCGTCGTCGACTTCTGGGAGAAGAAGTTCGACGTGCTGGTGTCCACGACGATCGTGGAGTCCGGCATCGACATCTCCAACGCGAACACGCTCATCGTGGAGCGCGGCGACAACTTCGGGCTGTCGCAGCTGCACCAGCTGCGCGGCCGGGTGGGACGGGGCCGCGAGCGCGGGTACGCGTACTTCCTCTACCCGCCGGAGAAGCCGCTGACCGAGACCGCGCACGAGCGGCTCGCGACCATCGCGCAGCACACCGAGATGGGCGCCGGCATGTACGTGGCGATGAAGGACCTGGAGATCCGCGGCGCGGGCAACCTCCTCGGCGGCGAGCAGTCCGGCCACATCGCGGGCGTCGGCTTCGACCTGTACGTACGGATGGTGGGCGAGGCCGTCGCCGACTACCGGCGCCAGCTGGAGACCGGCGAGATCGAGGAGGAGCCGCCGCTCGAGGTCAAGATCGAGCTGCCCGTCGACGCGCACGTCCCGCACGACTACGCGCCGGGCGAGCGGCTCCGTCTCCAGGCGTACCGCGCCATCGCCTCCGCCAACACCGAGGAGGACGTCAAGGGCGTCCGCGAGGAACTCGTCGACCGCTACGGCAAGCTGCCCGAGCCGGTGGAGAACCTGTTGCTGGTCGCAGGTCTGCGGATGCTCGCGCGCGCGTGCGGGGTCGGCGAGATCGTGCTGCAGGGCACCAACATCCGCTTCGCCCCGGTGGAGTTGCGCGAGTCGCAGGAACTGCGGCTCAAGCGGCTCTATCCCGGCACGGTCATCAAGCCGGCGGTGCACCAGGTGCTGGTGCCGCGCCCGAAGACCGCGAAGGTCGGCGGAAAGCCGCTGGTCGGGCGGGAGTTGCTGGGGTGGGTCGGGGAGTTCCTGACGTCGGTGCTGGGGTCCTGACGCCCTGCGCGTGAAGGACCGCCGCCAGCCGGTCGCGCACCGCCACTTGAGCGGCGATGCGCGCGTCCAGCAGGGCGAGGCGCTCGGCGGCGGTCCGGACGGCCCGGCCGGAGGCGGGTCCGGCCATGACATCGCCGTCCAGGCAGGGCAGGAACACCCGTACGTCGTCGAGCGTCAGCCCGATGCCGAGCAGCTGCCGGATGTTGCGGACGCGGACCGCCGCGGCGGCGTCGTACAGGCGGTAGCCGTTGGCGGCGCGTTCGGAGGTGATGAGCCCTGCCTGCTCGTAGTGGCGCAGGGAGCGCGGAGTCGTGCCGGTCGCCTCGGCGAGTTCGCCGATCCGCATACGGGGTTCCGCCATGCGCGTCATACGGGGTTCCGCCATGCGCGTCAGTCTCATGTGACGAGCGCGCCGCCGTCCACCGGAAGCACCACACCGGTGATGAACGAGGCCTGCGGCGAGGCCAGTCGGGCGATCGCCCACGCCACCTCCGCGGGGCGGCCGATCCGGCCGAGCGGCGTGTGGCCGAGCTGCCAGGCACGGATCGCGGCGCGCTGCTCGGGGGTGTGACCCGCGTGGTCCCCGATCGGTGTGTCGATCGCGCCCGGGGCCACGGCGGCGACCCGGATCCCCAGCGGGGCGAGCTCCACCGCCCAGCTGCGCGTGAGCACCTCCAGGGCCGCCTTTCCGGCCGCGTACAGGGAGTTGCCGGGCCAGCCGCGCTGTCCCACCGCCGTCGTCACGTTCACGATCACTCCGCGGGAGTCCCCCGCGCGGCGGCCCACCGCCACAACCTGCGCTCCCTCGTCGGCGAACGCATGGGCGGTGGCCCGGCCTATGCCGGTGCCGGCGCCGGTGACGAGCACGGTGCGTGTCGTCTTCGGAACGGAGGATGCCGAAGTCTTCGGATCGAGGGATGTCATGCGGGGATCGTCCGACCTTGACGCCGGTGTCAAGGTCAAGCGCCGCCCGGGAAGCCGCCCTCGGAACACCGGAAGCCGCCCGCGGGAGGTGCGTACACGTCTCCCCGGACGGCCTCTGAGGGAGGAGAGGCCTTACTGCTGGTCGGGCCGGTCGCGGTCCCGGTCCATGCCGAGCGAGCCTTCCATCCGCTGCTGCCCGGAGTCGACCTGGTCCTCGTACTTGCCGCCCGTCCTCTCGTTGACCTTCTGTTCCGCGGTGTCCGAGCCTTGCTTGCCCTTGTGCCGCGCCTGGCTCTTGAACTTGTCGAAGATGCCCATGCAGATCTCCTTCAGAAGGTGATTCCAAACCGACGATACGCGTGACATGCGGTGAATGCCCGTTTAGGGGCGATGTGGTCTGGACCTCTCCCTCGCTACCGTGGGACCAGGCACGGACAAGCAGGGGAGGGCGCACGGTGACGCGTCTGAGGGGCGGGGCGGCACTCGCTGTCGCGATGGTGTTCGCCGGTTCGACGCTGGTCGGCTGCGAGGGCCTGGCCCCGCCCGCGGACGGCGGCGGACCCTCCGGCTCCGGTGTCCCGGCCGACGGCGACGGACGGGCGGTGAACCCGCTGGACAACCCGGACGGCACCAAGCCGGGGCTCGCGGCGATCACGTCCACCGCGGACCGGGCGAGGGCGAGCGCCGTGATCGAGAAGGTGGCGACGAAGGGTCGCGGCCCCAGGACGGGCTACGAACGGGACAAGTTCGGCTACGCCTGGATGGACTCGGCGCCCCGCGACGTTCCCTTCTCGCACAACGGCTGCGACTCGCGGAACGACCTCTTGAAGCGCGACGGCCAGGATCTCCGTTTCCGGTCGGGCTCGGACTGCGTCGTCATGGCACTGACACTGCACGACCCGTACACCGGGAACGTCATCGAGTGGACCAAGTCCCGTGCGACGAAGGTCCAGATCGACCACGTCATGCCGCTGTCGTACGACTGGCAGATGGGCGCTTCTCGCTGGACGAAGGACAAGCGGGAGTCCATCGCCAACGACCCGCTCAATCTCGTCCCGGTGGACGGCCCGACCAACAGCGCGAAGGGCGACTCCGGCCCGGCGTCCTGGCTGCCGCCCAACAAGGCGATCCGCTGCTCCTACTCGGTGCGCTTCGCCCAGGTGTCGCTGAAGTACGACCTGCCGGTGACGGCGGCCGACAAGGAGATGATGCTGCGGCAGTGCGGGGGGTGAAGGGGCTAGCGTCCTTCGACATGACGGCCGATTCGCTCGACACCTTGCGGACCGAGCTCCGGGGCCTGGCGGAGCCCGGGGTCAGAACGCAGCAACTGCGGGTGCTCCGTCCCCCGGAGGACGACGAACTGCTCGGCGTGCGCGTGCCCGTGCTGCGCGGGCTGGCTCGGGCCCACCGGGACCTGGCGCTCGAGGACGTGGAGGTGCTGCTGCGCAGCCGCGTCCACGAGGAGCGGCTCGCCGGACTCCTCGTCCTGGCCGAGCGGATGCGGACGGCGCGCGGGGCGGAGCGTGCGGCGCTGGTCGGCTTCTATCTGGCGCACACCGGTTGTGTGGACAACTGGGACCTGGTGGACGCTTCCGCGCATGTCGTGCTCGGGCCCTGGCTCGTGGACGGTCCGGCGGACGCCCCGGAGATCCTGGACCGGCTCGCCGCGTCGGCGTCGCTGTGGGACCGCAGGATCGCCGTGGTCGCCACGCTGGCGCTGATCCGCGAGGGACGCTTCGAGCAGACACTCCGCCTGGTGCGCGGGCTGTGCCGGGATCCGGAACCGCTGATCCACAAGGCGCTCGGCTGGATGCTGCGCGAGATCGGCCGCCGGGACGCGCCCCTGCTGGTGTCGTTCCTCGAACGCCATCAGACCGAACTGCCGCGCATCACCGTGCGGTACGCGACCGAGCTGCTCCCGGCGGGCGAGCGGGCACGGTTCGTGCGCACGCGATAGCGCACAACACGGAAGGGGAGCGAACTGCCGACCGGACTCATAGCCCTGGCCCTCGGCGGCTTCGGCATCGGACTCACCGAGTTCCTGATCGCCGGCCTGCTGCCCCAAGTGGCGTCGACTTTCGAGGTGTCCGAGGCGGCCGCCGGGTGGCTGATCACCGGGTACGCGCTGAGCGTCGCCGTCGGGGCGATCGCGCTGACCGCCGCGACGGCACGGCTGCCCCGCAAGCAGGTCCTGGTCGGCCTGGTCGCGCTGTTCGTCATCGGCAACCTGCTCTCCGCCGTCGCCCCGGACTACCCGGTGATGCTGCTCGGGCGGATCGTCGCGGCGCTGTGCCACGGCTCGTTCTTCGGGATCGGCTCGCTGGTCGCACGAAGTCTGGTCGCACCGGAGAAGAAGTCCCGGGCCGTGGCCGTCATGTTCGCCGGGCTGACGGTCGCCAACGTGCTGGGCGTGCCGTTCGGCGCCCTGGTCGGCGAACGCTGGGGCTGGCGGGCGGCGTTCTGGGCGGTCACCGCGATCGGCGTGCTCGCACTGGCGGGAATCGCCGCACTCGTCCCCGGCCGGGCGGGGGAGCAGGGGGCAGCGCCGCCCAGTGGCCTGCGGGACCAGCTCCGCGCCTTCCGGTCCTCGCAGGTCTGGCTGACCCTCGCGGCCACCGCGCTGAGCTACGGCGGCATGTTCGGCGCGTTCAGCTACATCGCGTACACGTTCACCGAGGTCAGCGGCTTCGCCCCGGCGGATGTCGCCTGGCTGCTGATGGTGTACGGCGTCGGCCTGGTCGTCGGAAACCTGGTCGGCGGACGCGCGGCCGACCGCGACCGGGACCGTGCCCTGGTCCTGGCCCTGCTCGGACTCACCCTCACCCTGGCCCTGTTCGGACTGCTGGCCGACAGCGCCGCCGCCTCCGTCGTCCTGGTGTTCCTGATGGGGGTGACCGGGTTCGCCAGTGTGCCCGGCATGATCACCCGTGTCACCGACGTCGCCGGCGGGGCGGCACTGGCCGCCAGTGCCAACGTCTCCGCGTCCAACATCGGCAACGCCCTCGGCGCCTGGCTCGGCGGCCTGGCCATCTCGGCGGGCCTCGGCTACACCGCACCGCTCTACGCCGGCGCCGGGATCGCGCTGACCTCTGTCGTCGTCATGGTCGTCGCCGCACGTCAGGCCAGGTCGGCCCGGCCGGCGGACCGGGTCCCCGCCCGGTAATCCGATTCCCGGTGGGCGCCCGCCCGCCTAATGTGATCGCATGCAGCTCAAGACATCGACCCTCGCCGACCGCCCGGACATGCTGGAGCGGGTCGTCGGAATGGCGGACAGCTGGCCGGAGTTCGTGATCCAGGACCTGGTGGGCGCCGCGCACTTCCCGCGCATCGCCGCCGAACTCCCCGAATACGTCCTGTTCGCCGAGGACGAGCGGGGCGAGGTCGTCGCGAACGCCTACAGCGTGCCCTTCGCTCTCGGCACCAGGGGCGGCGAACTGCCCGCGGGCGGCTGGGACACGGTCCTCATATGGGCCTTCTCCGACCTGCGTCGCGGGGTCCGCCCCGACACGGTCAGCGCGATCTCGATATCCGTCGCCCCGCACGCACAGGGCCGCGGCCTGTCCACGGTGATGCTCTCGGCCCTGCGCGACAACGCCCGGGCCCGCGGCTTCAGCGAGGTCGTCGCCCCGGTCCGCCCCAACGCCAAGCACCTGGAACCGCACACCCCCATCGAGGAGTACGCCCGCCGCGTACGCCCCGACGGCCTGCCCCAGGACCCGTGGCTGCGCGTCCACGCCCGGGCCGGGGCCACCATCGACTCCGTGGCGCCCGCGTCCATGACGGTGGCCGCCTCGCTGGCGCACTGGCGCCGCTGGACGGGACTGCCCTTCGACACCGAGGGCGACATCGAGGTGCCCGGCGGCCTGGTGCCGGTGCGCTGCGAGCCCGCGCGCGGGTACGCGGTGTACGTCGAGCCCAACGTGTGGATGCGGCACGCCGTGTGAGCGCCGGGCGGCAGGTGTGACCGGAGCGAAGTGATCAGCACGACAACGGTTCGGTACAACCCGTGACGGGTTGTCCGTGTCGGGCTATACGCTCGGACTCCCAACCGGGCTCTGTCACTCGCACACCCGTCCCCATCGGCTACACCGGTCCAGGAGCAGTCATGTACGGCCACGGCGCCGCGCCGCCTCCCCGCAGCGCGGCAACGGTCATCTCCCTGCGCGTGCTGTTCGCCGCCGCCGGTTTCCTCACCTGCGGCGTGCTGGCCTGCGTACCGCTGTTCCGGGTGGCCGTCCTGCGCGGACGGGGCCTCGACTGGGTGCTGGCCTGGGTGAGCCTGCCCCTGTCCATCGCGTGCTTCGCGGTGATCGGCGTACTGCCGGAGGGCGACTACCGGACCGACATCGCGCTGGCCGTGATGCTGCTGCTCGGCCTGGGCTCCACCATCTACTTCCTGATCGTGGACATCGGCCACCACAGCGCACCCCGGCAGTTCGCCGGCTACCCGTCGCCCCACGCGCAGACGGCGGCGCACACCCCGTACGGCTATCCGCACCCCGCGCCGCCCTACGCCCCCACGTCCACGCCCGTCCCGCGGCAGCCACCGCACCCACCCGTCGCCGGTGACACCCCGTCGCCCGGCCCCGTACCGCCGTCGCCGCAGCGCCCCGCCCCGGCCCGCATCGACCAGGTACGCGCCGAACTCGACGAACTCAGCGACTACCTGCGCCGGCACGAGGGCGAAGGCCACCGGGACGGCACCCCCGAGGGCGGCAGGTGAGCGCGGCGGCAGGACGTGTCGTCGCCGGCCGCTACGAGCTGTCCACGCTCCTCGGCCAGGGCGGCATGGGACAGGTCTGGACGGCGTACGACCAGCGGCTCGACCGGCGCGTGGCGGTGAAGCTGCTGCGCCCCGACAAGGTGGCCGGGCAGGACGCGGAGGAACTGCGCCGCCGCTTCGTGCGCGAGTGCCGGGTGACGGCGCAGGTCGACCACCCGGGCCTGGTCACGGTGCACGACGCGGGCAGCGAGGGCGAGGAGCTGTTCCTCGTCATGCAGTACATCGACGGCGCCGACCTCGCCGGCCATCTCGCGGAGCACGACCCGTACCCCTGGCAGTGGGCCGTGGCGGTCGCCGCGCAACTGTGCGCCGTGCTCAGCGCCGTGCACGCCGTGCCGATCGTCCACCGCGACCTCAAGCCGCGCAATGTGATGGTGAAGCAGGACGGCACGGTCACCGTCCTCGACCTGGGCATCGCCTCCGTCATGGACACGGACACCACCCGCCTCACCCACACCGGCACCCCGATAGGCTCGCCCGCCTACATGGCCCCCGAGCAGGCCATGGGCGGCGCGGTCGGCCCGTACACCGACCTGTACGCACTCGGCGTCGTCCTGCACGAACTGCTCAGCGGCGACGTCCCCTTCTCCGGCTCCACCGCGCTCGGCGTACTGCACCGGCACCTGTACGAGCCCCCGCTGCCCGTGCGGCGCATCCGCCCCGAGGTCCCCGAGGCCCTGGAGGCCCTCGTCCTGCGCCTCCTCGCCAAGGACCCGCAGCACCGGCCGGCCTCCGCGCAGGAGGTGTACGAGCATCTGGAGCTGCTCCTGCCCGCGCGCGGGACGCCCACCGGAGCACCCCTCGACCCCACCCGCCCGTTCCTGCGCCCGCACGCCCCCTGGCCGGACCGGGCGCGCACCCCGGCGCCGCAGCCCGCGCCCGCCACGCCCGTCACCGAGGCGCCCGGCAAGACGGACATCGCCCGCGCCGTCGACGAGGTCAAACGGCTCCTCGGCGAGGGCCGCATCACCCAGGCCGTCGACATCCTCGGCGCGACCCTGCCCGCCGCCGAACAGCACGGCGAGCACTCCCCGGTCGTACGCACCCTGCGCAAGCAGTACGCGGCCACGCTCCTCGACGACGGCCAGTACCGGCGCGCCCTGCCCGAGCTGCGCCGCCTCGCAGACGAACGCGCCGCCGAGGCCGGCCAGGCCGACCCGCAGTCCCTGCGCTTCCGCTACGAGGTCGCCCAGTGCCTTGAACAGCTGGGCGAACCGGCCGCCGCGCTCGCCGAGTACCGGGCGGTGCTGCCGTACTACGAGAACCAGTACGTGGCCGCCGGCGGCCCCGAACTCGCGCACGACGTCCGCCGCCGCATCGGCCACCTCCTGCTCGCCCTCGGTGATCGCGGCGCCGCCCACGACACCCTCGCCCGGCTGCTGCACGACGTGGAGCGCACCCACGGCACCGGCCACCCGCTGGGCGCGGAGATCCGCCGGACACTGCAGTGGCTGGGGCAGGTCCGCGGTTAGTCCCGGTTAGTACCCGCCCTTCACCCGGCCCGGGGCGGCGCGGCGGTGCCGGAAGTCCTGGTGAATCGTTGGTCGAATGGGTTGGCCAGAGCTCGCCCACTGCCTAACATCGATCAACGCAAGACCTTGTGCACCGTCGCACAATCTCCTCGGGAGGTTTCCTTGCACCGCCGCCGTCGCACCGCGCTCGTCCTCACCGCCGCGATCGCCGCAGCGGCGCCCCTCCTCACCGCCTGCGGAAACGACGCTCATCCCGGCGCCGCGGCCGTGGTCGGCGGGCAGCGGATCACCGTCTCCCAGCTGGAGGAGCGGGTCGGCGAGGTACGCGCGGCCCAGCGGGCGACCGTGCCGAACGACGCCCAGTACCAGCAGGCCATCGCCCGGACCGGCACCCTCACCCGCGACACCCTGCACACCATGATCCTGGACCGGGTGCTGCACCGCGCCGCCGAGAACGCCGGGGTGACCGTCACCCGCAAGGAGATCCAGGAGATGCGGTCCGGCCTGGAGGAGCAGGCCGGCGGCGCCAAGGCGCTGGAGACGACCTGGCTCCAGCAGTACGGCATCCCGCCGGAGCGTCTGGACGACAACCTCCGCCTCCAGCTCGAGGCCCAGAAGCTCGCCGAGAAGCTCAACACGGACACCAGCCGTCCCGAGTTCTGGAAGGCCCTGTCCGACGCCTCCAAGGACCTGAACGTCGACCTCAACCCGCGTTACGGCACCTGGGACGTCCAGAAGAGCAGCCGCGCCGACGCGAAGACGCCGTGGGTGCGGGACGTGACGACGGTCCAGACGCAGCAGGGCATGTAAGAGGTACCCCGGGCCCCCTCCACCGGGCCTGTGGATAACTTCGGGGGCTGTCGGCGACGTGGGATAGCTTCGAATCGTGAACGCCAACAGCCCCGAAGCCACCCCGCGACCCGAGCAGGCCGCCCCCGGCACGGCCGCCGCCCCCGGCCGCATCGTCCTGCTCACCACCAGCCACCGCGTCGCCCCCGGCCTGCTCTCCTGGCCCGCCTGGCAGGCACTGCACGCGGCCGACCAGGTGCTGTGCGCGGACGGCACCCACCCGCAGCTGCCGTATCTGCGCGAGGCGGGGATCATCGTCGACGAGGCCTCCCCGGCCGCCCAGGAGCTGATCGACGCCTGCGCCGGGGGCCGCACGGTGGTCGTCGTGGCGACGGGCGAGGGCGAGCCGGCCCTCACGGACGGCCTGGCCCGCCTGGCCGGCACCGGCCGGGTCGACATGCCCGAGCTGGAGCTGCTCCCCGCCTCCTACGACCTGCCGGGCGCCCGCCTCCTCGACCTCGTCCAGGTCATGGACCGCATCCGCGCCGAATGCCCCTGGTCGTCCCGCCAGACCCACAAGGGCCTGGCGAAGTACGGCATCGAGGAGGCGTACGAACTCGTCGAGGCGATCGAGGAGGGCGACCGCGACGAGCTGCGCGAGGAGCTCGGTGACGTCCTGCTCCAGGTCGTCTTCCACGCCCGCATCGCCGAGGAGGATCCGGAGGAACCCTTCTCCATCGACGACGTCGCCGGCGGCATCGTCGCCAAGCTGATCCACCGGCACCCGCATGTCTTCGGCGAGGAGACGGCCACCACCCCCGAGGAGGTCAAGGAGCACTGGCTGCGCACCAAGGCGGTCGAGAAACAGCGCACCTCCGTCACCGAGGGCGTCCCCCTCGGCCAGCCCGGCCTGGCCCTCGCCGCCAAGCTGGCCTCCCGTGCCCGCACAGCGAACCTGGACATACCGCTCCCGCCCGTCGAGGGCATCGGCTACGACCTCCTGGCCCTGGCGGTCCGCGCCGAGTCGGAGGGCGTGGACCCGGAGGCGGCCCTGAGAGCGGCGGCCCGCGCCTACCGGGACGCGATCAGGGAGACCGAGGGCTGAGGCATGCGACATGAAGTGCCCGGCGTGCCCGAGCTGTTCTCGTGGGAGTTCGCCACCGACCCCTATCCCGCCTACGCCTGGCTCCGCGAGCACGCCCCCGTGCACCGGACCAAGCTTCCCAGCGGCGTCGAGGCCTGGCTGGTCACGCGGTACGCCGATGCCAAGCAGACCCTCGCCGACAACCGCCTCTCCAAGAATCCGGCGCATCATCATGAACCCGCGCACGCCAAAGGCAAGACCGGTATCCCCGGTGAGCGCAAGGCCGAGTTGATGACGCATCTGCTCAACATCGATCCGCCGGACCACACCCGGCTGCGGCGGCTCGTGTCCAAGGCGTTCACGCCCCGCCGGGTCGCCGAGTTCGAGCAGCGGGTGCAGGAGCTCACCGACGGTCTCATCGACGGGTTCGCGCAGCAGGGGTCCGCCGACCTGATCCACGAGTTCGCCTTCCCGCTGCCCATCTACGCCATCTGCGACCTGCTCGGCGTCCCCCGCGAGGACCAGGACGACTTCCGGGACTGGGCGGGCATGATGATCCGTCACCAGGGCGGGCCCCGGGGCGGCGTGGCGCGGTCCGTGAAGAAGATGCGCGGCTATCTCGCCGACCTCATCCACCGCAAGCGGGAGGCGCTCCCCGCCGAACCCGCCCCCGGCGAGGACCTCATCTCCGGTCTCATCCGCGCCTCCGACCACGGCGAGCACCTCACCGAGAACGAGGCCGCCGCCATGGCCTTCATCCTGCTGTTCGCCGGTTTCGAGACGACCGTGAACCTGATCGGCAACGGCACCTACGCCCTGCTCACCCACCCCGATCAGCGCAGCCGGCTCCAGGCGTCCCTCGCAGCCGGGGAAAGAGGCCTCCTGGAGACCGGCGTCGAGGAACTTCTGCGCTTCGACGGACCCGTCGAACTCGCCACCTGGCGCTTCGCCACCCAGCCCCTCACCATCGGCGGACAGCACATCGAGACCGGCGACCCGGTCCTCGTCGTCCTGGCCGCCGCCGACCGGGACCCGGAGCGGTTCGCCGATCCGGACGTGCTCGACCTCGCCCGCAGCGACAACCAGCACCTCGGGTACGGCCACGGCATCCACTACTGCCTCGGCGCCCCGCTCGCCCGGCTGGAGGGCCAGACCGCCCTCGCCACGCTCCTCACCCGTCTCCCGGACCTGAGGCTCGCGGCCGACCCGGCCGAGCTGAGATGGCGCGGCGGCCTGATCATGCGAGGGCTGCGCACCCTGCCGGTGGAGTTCACGCCCGCCCAAAGGTGACACGCCGTCAGGGCTGTGATCTTCACGTGATCTACGCGGCATTAACTTGTGACAAGTGATCGTCTGCCTATACGTTCACCCATCATCAGCGCGGCCCGGGAAAACCCGGCTTCGCGCCGGTCACTGCTGTCTTCGCGAAAGGTCTCCGTATGCTCTCCGGGAACGGTCGGCACCGTCGCCCCCGCCAGGCTCCGGCTCTCCTCGTCGCGGCAGGAGTGACCGGCTCCGCCATCGCGATCCCGCTCCTCGGGGCCTCCGGCGCCAGCGCTGCCGATGCCACGACCTGGGACCGGGTCGCGGACTGCGAGACCGGTGGCGCCTGGAGCCAGAACAGCGGCAACGGATACTTCGGCGGGCTGCAGTTGTCGCAGGAGGACTGGGAGAACAACGGCGGCCTCGACTACGCCCCGAGCGCCGACCTGGCCAGCCGTTCCCAGCAGATAGCCGTGGCCGAGAGAATCCTCGCCGACCAGGGGGCCGGTGCCTGGCGCACCTGTGGACTGCTCTCCGGCCTCGAGCAGGACAAGGGGTCGGACACCTCTGAATCATCCGACTCGTCCGGTTCATCGGACTCGTCCGGATTGCTCGACTCTCTCGGCTCGTCCCCTTCGTCGTCCGCCTCGCCGTCGCCTGACGCGTCGTCGACCTCAGAGGATGAAACCGCCAAGCCCGACAAGTCGCCCGAATCCGAGGGTTCCGCCACGCAGGGTCAGGAGCCCAGCGGCTCCCCGTCGGCCACGCCCGAGGGTGACAAGTCCGACAACTCGCGGCAGAACGACGACTCTTCGCGGTCCGCCGAGAACGGGACCGACACCGGCTCCGGCCGTCATCGCGGCCCCAGCGCCGACGAGACCCAGGCGCCCGAGAGCGGCCGCACGGACGAGTCCACGGGTCGTCACGCCTCGCGCGGCGACGAGGGCTCCGACGACTCGTCCGAGGGTGCCTACATCGTGGGTATCGGCGACAGCCTCTGGTCCATCGCCGACTCCCTTGACATCAGCGGCGGATGGCACGAGCTCTACGACGGCAACAAGAAGGCCGTCGGCACCGACCCGGACCTCATCCGCCCCGGTCAGAAGCTCACGGTCGAGGGCGAAGCGGACGAGAAGTAGCTGTTCGGGCAGTGCGGAAACGGGGGCGGAAGTCGCCCCGAAACCGCGCGAGTTCGCGTCATATTTCGCGGCGAATGTCCCGTTTGGGGCCCGTGAGAGATAGATCTCAGAAGCCCTGATCGGCTTTGAAATTCGGCGGATCGCGTGGCTACGGTCGGGACCGCTCGTCACCACGAGCCCCGGCTGCCGCAACGCCGAATCCTGCCAGCGGCCGTACGGGAACAGTCGTCGCGTCAAGCGCCGTAGGCAGGAGCGGGGGACCCAAGGTAGGTGCCCGACCGGCCAGTTGCGCCGGAAGGGCTTGGGGTGAAGCCGTGTCCCGGGAGGGACGCGGCCGGGCAACTCAACCGGCCCGAACCCGACAGCTCACCTCGCAGGCGTCGGTGAGGGGATCCTTCCATGCTGTTTTCCAGCAAGGGCAAGCACCGCCGTCCGTCCAAGGCCAGCCGTGCCATCGCCGTCGCCGGTGTCACCGGCGCCGCTGTCGCCGCCCCGCTGATGGCCGCCGGCGGCGCCTCCGCCGCCACCGCCTCCGAGTGGGACGCCGTCGCCCAGTGCGAGGCCGGCGGCAACTGGTCCATCAACACCGGCAACGGCTACTACGGCGGTCTGCAGTTCTCCGCCTCCACCTGGTCCGGCTACGGCGGCACCAAGTACGCCGCCACCGCCGACCAGGCCACCAAGGAGCAGCAGATCGAGATCGGCGAGAAGGTCCTCGCGGGCCAGGGCAAGGGTGCCTGGCCGGTCTGCGGCAAGGGCCTGTCGAGCGCCGGCTACAGCGGCGGCTCCTCCTCGGACGACTCCGGCAGCTCCTCGCAGCAGAGCCGGCAGAGCACCGAGTCCCGCGAGACCGAGCAGCAGCCGGCCTCCCGCTCCGACGAGCGCCCGGCCGCCAAGAAGACCGTCACCACCCCGACCGGCAAGAAGGTCAAGAAGGGCGACGGCGAGTACAAGGTCGCCAAGGGTGACACCCTCAGCTCGATCGCGTCGGACAAGAAGGTCGAGGGCGGCTGGGAGAAGCTCTTCCAGCTGAACAAGGACATCGTCGAGGACGCCAACCTCATCTACCCGGGCCAGCAGCTGCACCTGAAGTAAGCAGCAGCTCTCAAGGGCTCCCCGCCCCGGTGCGTGTTCCCCCCGTACGCGCGCCGGGGCGGGGGTTTTTTCTGCCCGGCTTTTCCACAACCGTCTTTGTTCCGTTCGGAAACAATTTACGCTCGGTTCTGTCCATGGGGTGGGCGACCCGGTGGCCGATCGGCCGGAGCCGGTTAGGCTCATGTCGCGAGCCACCACGGCCCGCACCTCGCCGGGTCCCCGCGACCCGCGTACCCGCGTCACATAAGAAGGAGATGCTCGTGCCGTCCATCGACGTCGTCGTAGCCCGGGAAATCCTGGACTCCCGAGGCAACCCCACGGTCGAGGTCGAGGTCGGCCTCGACGACGGCAGCACCGGTCGTGCCGCCGTCCCGTCCGGCGCCTCCACGGGCGCCTTCGAGGCCATCGAGCTGCGTGACGGCGACTCGAACCGCTACCTCGGCAAGGGTGTGGAGAAGGCCGTCCTCGCGGTCATCGAGCAGATCGGCCCGGAGCTCGTCGGCTACGACGCCACCGAGCAGCGCCTGATCGACCAGGCGATGTTCGACCTGGACGCCACCGACAACAAGGGCTCCCTCGGCGCCAACGCCATCCTCGGCGTCTCCCTCGCCGTCGCCCACGCCGCCTCCGAGGCCAGCGACCTGCCGCTGTTCCGCTACCTGGGCGGCCCGAACGCGCACCTGCTGCCGGTGCCGATGATGAACATCCTGAACGGCGGCTCGCACGCCGACTCCAACGTGGACATCCAGGAGTTCATGATCGCCCCGATCGGCGCGGAGTCCTTCTCCGAGGCCCTGCGCTGGGGCGCCGAGGTCTACCACACGCTGAAGAAGGTCCTGAAGAGCAAGGGCCTGGCCACCGGCCTCGGCGACGAGGGCGGCTTCGCCCCGAACCTCGGCTCCAACCGCGAGGCCCTCGACCTCATCCTCGAGGCGATCAAGGAGGCCGGCTACACCCCCGGCGAGCAGATCGCCCTCGCGCTCGACGTGGCCGCGTCCGAGTTCTACAAGGACGGCGCCTACACCTTCGAGGGCAAGACGCGCTCCGCCGCCGAGATGACCGAGTACTACGCCGAGCTCGTCGACGCGTACCCGCTGGTCTCCATCGAGGACCCGCTGTTCGAGGACGACTGGGACGGCTGGAAGACCATCACCGAGAAGCTCGGCGACAAGGTCCAGCTCGTCGGCGACGACCTGTTCGTCACCAACCCCGAGCGCCTCGCCCGCGGCATCGACGAGAACGCCGCCAACGCCCTGCTGGTCAAGGTCAACCAGATCGGCTCGCTGACCGAGACCCTGGACGCCGTCGAGCTGGCCCAGCGCAACGGCTTCAAGTGCATGATGTCCCACCGCTCCGGCGAGACCGAGGACGTCACCATCGCCGACCTGGCCGTCGCCACCAACTGCGGCCAGATCAAGACCGGCGCCCCGGCCCGCTCCGAGCGCGTCGCCAAGTACAACCAGCTGCTGCGCATCGAGGAGATCCTCGACGACGCGGCGGTCTACGCCGGCCGCAGCGCCTTCCCGCGCTTCAAGGGCTGACCCGGGCTGACCCGTTAAGGGTCAAGCCTGAGCCAGTCGTACGTACGTCCCCGTACTCGGTCCCGTACCGTGTCCGGGGACGTACGCGCGTTGGACGGTGGAGCGGGAGAGCGGGGAGACCATGGCCGTGAAGGACCGGGACCGTTTCTCCACCGCGACCAGGATCCGGCTGCTCGGCGAGCAGACCGCGGCCCGGGTCTACCGCTCCCAGACCCGGCGCCAGGCCCGCCGCTCCCGGCTGACCGGCCGGGCCGCGCTGCTCGCCCTGGTGATGTGCACGCTGATCGTGGCGCTGGCCTACCCGATGCGGGAGTACGTCTCGCAGCGCGCCGAGATCGACGACCTCCAGCGCGAACAGCAGCAGGCCCGCCAACGTGTCGAACGGCTGCGCGACCAGAAGGCGCGCTGGCAGGACGACGCGTACGCGGAGCAGCAGATCCGGCAGCGGTTGCACTACGTCATGCCGGGGGAGACGGGATTCATCGTCGTCGACCCGCACGCGGCGCGGCAGTCGCACGCCGTGCTCGGGACGGCCGACCGCGTCTGGTACGCGAACGTGTGGGACGGCGTCGACAAGTCCGACGCCTCCGCCCGGTGAACCCGGACTCCAGCCAGATACCTGACTCAAAGAAAGACAGCCTGAAGACAGTCATGGAAACGCCCCCGCCGACCACTCCGCGCACCGAGCCCACCGACGCCGACGTCGAGGCCTTCAAGCAGCAGCTCGGCCGGCCCCCGCGCGGTCTGCGCGCCATCGCGCACCGGTGTCCCTGCGGGCACCCGGACGTCGTCGAGACGGCACCGCGGCTGCCGGACGGAACGCCGTTCCCCACGCTGTACTACCTGACGTGCCCGAAGGCGAACTCGGCCATCGGCACGCTGGAGGCGAACGGCGTGATGAAGGAGATGACCGAGCGGCTGGCCTCGGACCCCGAGCTTGCGGCGGCCTACCGGGCGGCGCACAAGGACTACATCAGGCGCCGGGACGAGATCGAGGAGCTGAAGAACTTTCCCAGCGCGGGCGGCATGCCGGACCGGGTGAAGTGCCTGCACGTGCTGGTGGCGCACTCGCTGGCCGCGGGGCCCGGTGTGAACCCGCTCGGCGACGAGGCGATCGAGATGCTGCCGGAGTGGTGGCGCAAGGGCCCGTGCGTGACGAATGCCGAGGAGGCCGCCCAGTGACCCGTGTCGCCGCCGTGGACTGCGGTACGAACTCCATCCGCCTCCTGGTCGCGGACGCCGACCCGGCCACCGGTGAGCTGGTCGACCTGGACCGCCGCATGACCATCGTGCGGCTCGGGCAGGGCGTCGACCGCACCGGCCGGCTCGCCCCCGAGGCGCTGCAGCGGACCTTCGCGGCCTGCCGCGAGTACGCCGCGATCATCAAGGAGCACGGGGCGGAGCGGCTGCGGTTCGTGGCGACCTCCGCCTCCCGGGACGCCGAGAACCGCGACGAGTTCGTGCGCGGCGTGCTGGACATCCTGGGCGTCGAGCCCGAAGTGATCTCCGGGGACCAGGAGGCCGGGTTCTCCTTCACCGGCGCCACCAAGGAGCTCGCCGGGCGCGACCACCTCCCGAAGCCCTACCTCGTCGTGGACATCGGCGGCGGCTCGACCGAGTTCGTGGTCGGCGACGACCAGGTGCGCGCGGCGCGCTCGGTGGACATCGGCTGCGTCCGTATGACCGAGCGCCATCTGGTCCGGGACGGCGCGGTGAGCGACCCGCCGTCGAAGGAGCAGATCGCGGCGATGCGGGCGGACATCGAGGCCGCCCTCGACCTCGCCGAGGAGACGGTCCCGCTGCGCGAGGCCCGCACGCTGGTGGGTCTGGCCGGCTCCGTGACGACCGTGTCGGCCATCGCCCAGGAGCTGCCCGAGTACGACTCGGCCGCCATCCACCACTCCCGGGTCTCCCACGACCGGGTCCGCGAGATCACCGAGTGGCTGCTGCGCTCCACCCACGCCGAGCGCGCGGCCGTGCCCTCCATGCACCCGGGCCGGGTCGACGTGATCGGCGCCGGGGCCCTCGTACTGCTGTCGATCATGGAGCGCATCGGCGCCGAGGAGGTCGTCGTGAGCGAACACGACATCCTCGACGGCATCGCGTGGTCGGTCGCGTAGGCCGCTTCTGAGCAGGCATGGATCACGTTTGAGCGCGTCCGGGGGGGCTCCGGTGACCCCCCCGGCGACAGCTCGTCGGAAAAGTTCGTGAAGTTCTTCACAAGGAATTCGGCCCGCGAGGGCGACAGGAAGGGTCCGGTTGACCCATCCGGGGCCCCAAGGCGCCTTTGAACATGTTCAGAAGCGTGGTATGGAGATGGCGGGGAAGGCGCCCGGAGCGGCACCCCGGGGTGGCCTCACGGAGGCCCTTTCCGCCCAGAGAGGCAGCTCACGCGGCATTGACAACGGTCCGGGGTGCACAAACGATCCCGGTTGTCACCATGACATGGATCACGCGAGCCGCGGAGGATAACACACACCCTGACCGAGCTTGTGAAGGGGCGCACGAGCCACCCCCCTGAGGCGGGTGGATACTCGATGGCATGAGCACCACGGAGCGTCCCAGGATCCTCGTAGTAGGCGGTGGGTACGTAGGCCTGTACGCAGCTCGGCGCATCCAGAAGAAGATGCGCTACGGAGAGGCGACCGTCACGGTCGTCGACCCCCGGTCGTACATGACCTACCAGCCCTTCCTCCCCGAAGCCGCCGCCGGCAACATCTCCCCGCGCCACGTCGTCGTCCCGCTGCGACGCGTGCTGCCCAAGGCGGAGGTTCTCACCGGCCGGGTCACCACCATCGACCAGGACCGCAAGGTCGCCACGGTCTCCCCGCTGGTCGGCGAGGCCTACGAGCTGCCCTTCGACTACCTGGTGATCGCGCTCGGCGCGGTCTCCCGCACCTTCCCGATCCCCGGCCTCGCCGAGCAGGGCATCGGCATGAAGGGCGTCGAGGAGGCCATCGGCCTGCGCAACCACGTCCTCGAGCAGCTCGACAAGGCCGACTCCACCACCGACGAGGAGATCCGCCGCAAGGCGCTCACCTTCGTCTTCGTGGGCGGCGGTTTCGCCGGTGCGGAGACCATCGGCGAGGTCGAGGACATGGCCCGTGACGCCGCGAAGTACTACAAGAACGTGTCCCGTGAGGACATGCGCTTCATCCTGGTCGACGCCGCCGACAAGATCCTCCCCGAGGTGGGTCCCAAGCTCGGCAAGTACGGCAAGGAGCACCTCGAGGGCCGCGGCGTCGAGGTCTACCTGTCCACCTCCATGGACTCCTGCGTCGACGGCCACGTGGTGCTGAAGAACGGCCTCGAGGTCGACTCCAGCACCATCGTCTGGACCGCCGGTGTCAAGCCCAACCCGGCCCTGTCCCGCTACGGCCTGCCGCTGGGCCCCCGCGGTCACGTCGACTGCGAGCCGACGCTCCAGGTCAAGGGCACCGACTACATCTGGGCCGCCGGCGACAACGCGCAGGTCCCGGACCTCGTCGGCCGCAAGGCCGGCAACGAGAACGCCTGGTGCCCGCCGAACGCCCAGCACGCGCTGCGCCAGGCCCGGGTCCTCGGCGACAACGTGGTCTCCGGTATGCGGGGCTTCCCGCAGAAGGACTACGCCCACGCCAACAAGGGCGCGGTGGCCGGTCTCGGCCTCCACAAGGGCGTCGCGATGATCGTCATGGGCAAGATGAAGATCAAGCTCAAGGGTCGTCTCGCCTGGTACATGCACCGTGGCTACCACGGTCTGGCGATGCCGACCTGGAACCGCAAGATCCGCGTCTTCGCCGACTGGACCCTGGCGATGTTCCTCAAGCGCGAGGTCGTCTCCCTCGGCGCGATGGAGACGCCGCGCGAGGAGTTCTACGAGGCCGCCAAGCCGGCCCCGGTCGCCGCCGCGCCGAAGGAGAAGACCGAGGAGAAGGCCAAGGCCTCCTGACCCTCCCCCGGTCACCCGTCTGACGAAGGACCTCCCGCCATCCGTGGTGCGGGAGGTCCTTCGGCGTTGTACGGAACCCACCGCCGGGTGGGCGAAGTGGCGGTTTTGCTCAGACATGACGCGTGCCGGGGACTGCGCTCGGGCCCCGCAGGTGTTTACGTGGTGTCGGACATTCCGGGATTCCCCGTCACGGAGGTGTACACCATGGCAGACGCCGCGCAGCGGCTGCAGGGCCTCTTCGCACAGTTGCTGGGAGCACCGCCCCCGGTGCGCGTCCGCGCCTGGGACGGTTCGCAGGCGGGCCCGCCGGGCGCGCCGACCCTGGTCGTACGCAACCGCCGCGCCCTGCGCCGCCTGCTGTGGAAGCCGGGCGAACTGGGTCTGGCCCGCGCCTGGGTGGCGGGAGACCTGGACATCGAGGGCGACCTCTACACCGCCCTCGACCTGCTCGCCGGAGACATCTGGGAGCGCGGCGAGGACGCCCGCACCCTCACCCAGGCCCTGCGCGACCCCGAGGTCCGCTCCGCGGTCCGGGGGCTCATCAAGCTCGCCGGGAGCCCGCTGCCGCCCGCCCCGCCCCCCGAGGAGGCCCGCAGCCCCCGCCGCCACCTGCACACCAAACGCAGCGACAGACGCGCCATCAGCCACCACTACGACGTCGGCAACGACTTCTACGAGATCGTCCTCGGCCCGTCCATGGTGTACTCCTGCGCCTACTGGGACAGCCCGGACGGCACCCTCGAAGAGGCCCAGCACGACAAGCTCGAACTCGTCTGCCGCAAGCTGGGCCTGAGGCCGGGTCAGCGGCTGCTCGACGTCGGCTGCGGCTGGGGCTCCATGGCCATCCACGCCGCCCGCGGGCACGGCGTGAGCGTCGTCGGCGTCACGCTCTCCCAGGAGCAGGCCGCCTACGCCCGCAAGCGCGTCGCGGAAGAGGGCCTCACCGACCGGATCGAGATCCGCGTACAGGACTACCGGGACGTCCGCGACGGCCCGTACGACGCGATCTCCTCCATCGGCATGGCCGAACACGTCGGCGCCGAACGGTATCTGGAGTACGCCGACGCCCTGTACGAGCTGCTCAAGCCCGGCGGCCGGCTGCTGAACCACCAGATCGCGCGCCGCCCGCAGCGGGACGAGTCGACGTACGAGGTCGACGCCTTCATCGACTCCTACGTCTTCCCCGGCGGCGAGCTCCAGCCCATCGGCATCACCGTCACCCAGCTGGAGCGCGCCGGGTTCGAGGTGCGCGACGTCGAGTCGATCCGCGAGCACTACGCCCTCACGCTGCGCCGGTGGGTCGCCCGCCTGGAGGCCGACTGGAAGCGGGCCGGCCGGCTCACCGGACCCGGCCGCGCCCGCGTCTGGCGCCTGTACATGGCCGCGAGCGCGGTCGCCTTCGAGCGCAACCGCATCGGCGTCAACCAGGTCCTGGCCGTGCGGGTCCCCGAATCGGGGGAGTCGGGCATGCCCCTGCGCGCCCGCACCTGGAACTGACACGGCGGAGGCCCCCTCTCCCACCGGTGGGAAAGGGGGCCTCCGCGTCTTCGCCGTGCGCGCTACTCCGCCTTGATCGCTTCCAGCATGTTCAGCCGGGCCGCCCGCCGGGCCGGCCACAGCGCGGCGAGGACACCCACCGTCGCGGCCAGCAGCAGGAAGACACCCATCCGGGCCCAGGGCAGGACCAGCGCGTAGGTCGGCATCTTCGAGGCCAGCAGCTCACCGGCCGCCCAGCCGAAGAACACGCCCAGGCCGATGCCCAGCACCCCGCCGAACAGCGAGATCACCAGGGACTCCATACGGACCATCCGCTTGATGCCCTTGCGGTCCAAGCCGATCGCCCGGAGCATGCCGATCTCCTGGGAGCGTTCGAAGACCGACATGGCCAGGGTGTTGATGACCCCGAGGACCGCCACGATCACGGCCATGGCGAGCAGTCCGTAGAGCATGTTCAGCATCAGCGTGAACATCTGCGCGATCTCGTTGGAGATGTCCTGCTTGTCCTGGACCTTGATCGCCGGGTTGTCGTCGAGGGCCTTCTCCAGCTTGTCCTGCGCCGCGGCGGACGCGCCGCCGGACGTCTTCGCCATGACCTTCATGACGTACGGGTCGGACGTGTGCGGCGCGAGTGTCGCCTGGTCGAGCAGGATGCCGCTGAGGTACTCGTTGCTCTCGTACGTTCCGGCGACGGTGAGCCGCTGCTTCTTGCCGTCCTCGAATGCGACGCTGAAGCTCGAACCGGCCTTCCAGTGGTTGGACTCGGCGGTCGTGCTGTCCACGACGACCTGGGAGCCGCCCACCTCGAAGGAGCCGTCCTCGACCTTCGGGCCGGCCAGCTCGCCGATCGCGGCGCCGTTGACGCCGGTCAGGTACTCGTCGGTCTTGCCGTCGACACGGGCCACGGCGTTGGTCATCGCGCTGGTGGCGGTGACGCCGTCGGCCTGCTTCAGCTTCTTCTCGACGTCCGGGGACAGCGGGTTGCCGTTCGCCATGGACACCACGTAGTCCGCCTTGATCGCGGACGCCGCCATCTTGTCGATGGCCTGCTGGAGGCTGCCCGCCGTCACCGTCATACCGGTGATCAGGGTCAGGCCGATCATCAGCGCGGAGGCGGTGGCGGCCGTACGGCGCGGGTTGCGCACCGAGTTCTGCCGGGCGAGCTTGCCGGAGACGCCGAAGGCGCGCAGCACCGGCGCCGCGGCGGCGATCAGCGGCCGGGACAGCAGCGGGGTCAGGATGAACACGCCGATGATCAGCAGCACCGCGCCGAGGCCCATGGGCATCTGCCCGTCCGAGCCGTCCATGGTCGTGGCCGCCAGGACCACCGCGATGCCCGCGGCGGAGAACAGAGTGCCGAGCGTGTTGCGCAGCACCAGCGACTTGGTCGTGGCCTTGGCGTGGACGCTGCTCATGGCCGCGACCGGCGGGATCTTCGCGGCCCGGCGGCCCGGCAGCCACGCCGCCAGCATGGTCACCAGGATGCCGACGGCGAACGCGACGGCGATCGTGGCCGGCTTGACGACCAGCGGGCCGTCGGGCACGGTCGCGCCGAACGAGCCCATCAGGGAGCGCATTCCGGCCCCGATGCCGATGCCCGCTACCAGACCGGTCACGGCGGCGACCGCCCCGACCACGAACGCTTCGATCAGCACCGACCGCGTCACCTGCCGGCGCGAGGCGCCGACCGCGCGCATCAGAGCCAGCTCCTTGGTGCGCTGGGCGACCAGCATGGTGAAGGTGTTGGCGATGATGAACGTGCCGACGAACAGGGCGATGCCGGCGAAGACCAGCAGAGCCGTCTGCATGCCGCTCATCGACCGGGAGATGGTCTCGGCCTGGTCGTCGGCGAGCTGCTTGCCGGTGGTGGTCTGGACGGTGCCCTCGGGCAGCGCCTTGTCCAGCTCCGCCTTGAGCGCGGCCTGCGAGACGCCCGCCTTCGCCGTGACGTCGATCTGGTCGTAGACGCCCGCCTTGCCGAACTGCTTCTGCGCGGTCGCCGTGTCGAACAGGGTCAGGGAGCCGCCGACCGCGACATTGCCGTCGTCGGTGGTGAAGATGCCGGCGATCTTCGGGGTCAGGACCGGCCCGTCGACCGACATGCGTACGGTGTCGCCGACCTCGTACCCGGCCCGCTCGGCCGTCTCCGAGTCGATGAGGATCTCGCCCGCGCCCTTGGGCGCGTGCCCGCTAGTGAGCGGGTAGCGGGGGTCCTTGTCCCCCCAGTAGTTGCCGCCCTGCGACTGGAAGCCCTGGCCGATCAGCTTGCCGTCCTTGTCGGCGATGGCCGTGAAGCCCTGCACGACACCGATGGCGGACGCGGCGCCGGGAACCCGCTCGCTCTTGTCGAGCACGGCCCGGTCCAGGTCGTGGACCTTGCCGACCCGGTCGCCCTCGGAGTCCTGGTAGTCCGATGTCACGGCGACGTCGACCCGGTCGAAGCCCTTGGCGGAGCTCTTCTGGAAGGCGTCGGAGATGGTGTTGGTGAAGACCAGGGTCCCCGACACGAAGGCCACGCCGAGCATCACGGCGAGGACGGTCATCAGGAGCCGGGCCTTGTGCGCGAGCACATTGCGCAAGGCGGTACGGAACATGGGTTCTTCTTCTCAGTCCTGTCGGTCCTGACGGGGGATCAGCTGGTGCGGCCCTTGGCGTCGAACGCCTTCATGCGGTCGAGCACCGAGTCGGCCGTGGGCCCGTGCATCTCGTCCACGATCCGGCCGTCCGCGAGGAAGACGACCCGGTCCGCGTAGGCGGCGGCCACCGGGTCGTGAGTCACCATCACCACCGTCTGGCCCAGCTCCCGCACGGAGTTGCGCAGGAAGCCCAGCACCTCGGCGCCGGAGCGCGAGTCGAGGTTTCCGGTGGGCTCGTCACCGAAGATGATCTCGGGCTTGGAGGCCAGCGCCCGCGCCACGGCGACGCGCTGCTGCTGACCGCCCGACAGCTGCGAGGGCCGGTGGCCCAGCCGGTCCGCCAGGCCGACCATCCGGATGACGGAATCGAGCCACTGCTTGTCCGGCTTACGGCCCGCGATGTCCATCGGGAGGGTGATGTTCTCCAGGGCCGTCAGGGTCGGCAGCAGATTGAACGCCTGGAAGATGAAGCCGATCTTGTCCCGGCGCAGCTTGGTGAGCTGCTTGTCCTTCAGGGAGCCGAGCTCGGTGTCGCCGATGCGCACCGACCCGGAGGAGAAGGAGTCGAGACCGGCCACGCAGTGCATCAGGGTCGACTTGCCGGAGCCGGAGGGGCCCATGATCGCGGTGAACTCGGCCTGCCGGAAGTCGGCGGAGACCCGGTCCAGGGCGACCACCTGGGTCTCACCCTGCCCGTAGATCTTCGACAGATCCGTGGCGCGCGCGGCCACGGTGGTGGCCCGGTCGGCGAGGGAAGCGGTGGTCACGGGATGGCACTCCTGTCGGGACGGCGATGGTGTCGGGAGGACGTGATCCATCGTCCGGGTCCCCGGTCGCCCTGTAGTCACCCGCAGTTCCCGTTCCGGGGGCCGACTTCGGTCTGACCGTGAGCGGCGGTGTCATACCTGGGGATGACGAACGTCCCTGAGTGGGCCCGGTGTCGGGGACCTGAGGGGCCCCGATGTCGAGAACAGGTGGAGTGCCCTCGTTCAAGCGGTGAAATTCCGTCATTCCGTATGCGGCGCCCACCGCCGCACGCAAGGCTATTGGCAAGTGCGGATGGCGTGTTCCGTGTGCTGATGCACCCTCAGACGTCAATAAAATAAGACAACATCGGTCCGTGCTTCCGCTGTTCGGGGGATCCGTCCCGATAGTCTCGGGACCTCGACGCGGAGCCCATGGCCTGCCCGGATGGTGGAATGCAGACACGGCGAGCTTAAACCTCGCTGCCCCTTCGCGGGCGTGCCGGTTCGAGTCCGGCTCCGGGCACCCTTCCGACTCCTGCATGGTTCATTGAAGACTTCACGGCATGCCCGTTGACAGCGGGCGCATGCCGTCGGAAACTCACATCCCGCAGTGGTGAAAAAATTTTCACCACACGAACAAGAGTGAGGGAAGGTGCCCGATGCGCACCACCGTCGGCATCATCGGAGCCGGCCCCGCCGGCCTCCTCCTGGCCCGGCTGCTCCACAACGCCGGCATCGATTCGGTCGTCCTGGAGAGCCGCGACCGTGCCTACGTCGAGCGGCGGCAGCGGGCCGGCATCCTGGAGCAGGGCACGGCGGACGTACTGCGCGCGGCCGGCGCCGGGGAGCGCATGGACCGTGAGGGCCTGCGCCACGACGGCATCGAACTGCGTTTCGACCGCCGGCGCCACCGCGTCGACTTCCCCGCCCTCACCGGCGGCCGGTCCGTGATGGTCTACGCCCAGACCGAGGTCTGCAAGGACCTCATCGCCCTCCAGCTCCGGGAGGGCGGCCCGCTGCTGTTCGAGGCGGAGGCGCTGGCCGTGGAGGACGCCGGCACCGACGCCCCGCGCGTCCGCTTCCGGCACGAGGGCCGCGAGGACGTCCTGGAGTGTGACTACGTCGTCGGCTGCGACGGCTTCTGGGGCGTGGCCCGCAACGCGATTCCGGCCGAACTGACCCAAGTCTTCGAACGGACGTACCCCTTCGGCTGGCTCGGCATCCTCGCCGACGTACCGCCCTCGCACGACGAGCTGGTCTACGCCCGCCACGACCGCGGCTTCGCCCTCCTCTCCATGCGCTCGCCGTCCGTGTCCCGCCTCTACCTCCAGGTGCCCGACGGCACCGACGCCGGGGCGTGGAGCGACGAGGAGATCTGGGACGAGCTTGAGCGCCGCTTCGAGACCGCCGACGAATGGCGCCTCGAGCGCGGCCCCATCACCCAGAAGTCCGTCACCCCGATGCGCTCCTACGTCCACGAGCCCATGCGCCACGGCCGCCTCTTCCTCGCCGGTGACGCCGCTCACATCGTGCCGCCGACCGGCGCCAAGGGGCTGAATCTCGCCGTCGGCGATGTCGTGACGTTCGCGCGGGCCCTGACGCACCGCAAGGTGACCGGTTCGGCGGAACTGCTGGACGCCTACTCGGAGACCTGCCTGCGCCGGATCTGGCAGGCCGAGCGCTTCTCCTACGACATGACGACCCTGCTGCACCGCGCCCCCGGCGTGACCGGCTTCGAGGACCGGCTCCAGCTCGCCCGGCTGGAGCGGATCGCCTCCAACCGCGCCGCCGAGACCGACCTGGCTGAGGGGTACACGGGGTTCCCGCTCGACGTGTGACGAATGACCCCCTCCGGTGAGGGGAATCACGAAGCCACGTAGCGTGTTGCGCAGCACGACGAGGGAAAGATCCTCCCCAAGCACTAGGGTCATTCCTTTGCCTACCTATTACTCTTGAGCCAAGGCCACGACGTGTGGCCGTGGAGGAGTGAAATGAGGAGCAGAAACCCGGTCTTCTCGCGACGGGGGTTCAGCCGCGACAACGGCTACGCGGGCTTCAACACCGCGCCGCAGGCCGGGGGTCCCGCCGTCGCCACGCAGGGCAACCCGTACGCGCAGCCGACGGGCGACCAGTACGCGCAGAACCCGTACGCGCAGAACCCTTACGCCCAGCAGGACCTGCAGCACGGCGCACCGCCGCATGCGCCGGCCACCACCGGCCGGATGACCATCGACGACGTCGTCCTGCGCACGGCGAGCACGCTCGGTGTGCTCGTCCTCACCGCGGCGCTCTCCTGGGCGCTGCTGCCGATCGACGACGCCAACATCGGCCGTAGCTACGGCATCGGTATCGGCGCCGCGCTGATCGGCATGGTCCTGGCGTTCGTGCAGTCCTTCAAGCGCAAGGCCTCGCCCGCGCTGATCCTGACGTACGCGGCGTTCGAGGGAGTCTTCCTCGGCGTCGTCTCCAACATCGTCGACAACCGCATCGCCGACGGCGCGGCCATGCAGGCCGTGATCGGCACCATGGCGGTCTTCGCCGGTGTGCTGATCGCGTACAAGGCCGGCTGGATCCGCGTCAACCGCCGTTTCTACGGCTTCGTGATGGCGGCCGCGCTCGGCTTCATCCTGCTGATGACCGTGAACCTGCTGTTCGCGGTGTTCGGCGGCGGTGACGGCCTCGGCTTCCGCAGCGGTGCCCTGGGTGTCATCTTCGGCATCATCGGCATCCCGCAGCTCCAGGTCCGTCTGGTCTACGACGTGCAGGCGCCGCAGATCAAC
>NZ_JBSHKH010000108.1:0-28407 GCF_053643595.1 Streptomyces sp. NPDC055506
CCCTCCGTATGTGTCCGGCCACCGACGCGGGCCCCTCCCCGCCCGGACGGACATCGATGATCACTTGTCTGGCCGCGCGGCGGTGACCGCGCGGGACGTCCGGCGGTTACGGCTACGACACCGGAAACCGGACGAGGAGTTGGGCCATGGCCGTCAGCATCGGCGGAGCACCGGCGGGGGACGGGGCCCCGGCCCCGGCGGACCCCCTGCCGGCGGGCAGCACACGGCGGGAGGTGACACGCGGCCTGCGCGGCTGCGCCCTCGCCGCGGCCCTGGCGGCCCCGGCTGCCGCGGCATTCTGGCCGCTGCGCTCAGGTGCCGGGGGTGTCGGGGGTGCCGGGGGAGTTGGCGGCGCTGGGGGTGCTGGCGGGGCTAGGGGCGTCGGGAAAGACACCGCCTTTGCCGAGACTTACCGCGGCCGTCACATCGGCGTGGCGTGGACCCCGCCGCACGGCCCGGCCGGGCAGGGCCGCTGGCACGTCACCGTGGACGGCCGCCCGCTCCCTCTGATGCGCCGGGCCGACGGCACCTGGCTGAGCATGGTCGACCACTACTGCTCCTACCGCACACCGCTCGAGGCGGCCCGCGCCGCGGTCGACGCGCTCGGCCCCGGTCAGCGGCTGCGCGCTCCGGGACCGGGAAGCGCGGGGCACGTCCACACGGAGGACCGGCGTGGCGTACGTACGTAAGGACGCCGCCACGCTCACCAGGGCCGAGCAGCGCCGGTTCGTCAAGGCGCTGCTGGAGGTCAAACGGCGGGGCGAGTACGACGAGTTCGTCCGCACGCACGTCGAGTACTTCTCGTCGGACGGCGAGCACGGGCTGCGCGCCGCGCACATGGGGCCGTCCTTCCTGCCCTGGCACCGCCGGTTCCTGCTCGAGCTGGAGCGCGCGCTGCGCCGGGTGGACTCCTCGGTGACGGTGCCGTACTGGGACTGGACACGTGACCGCACGACCACCTCCGCCCCCTGGACGGACCGTCTCCTCGGGGGCGACGGACGCCGTTCCGACCATCAGGTGATGACCGGTCCGTTCGCCTACCGGCACGGCAACTGGACTATCAAGGTGAACGTGACCGACAGGGAGTTCCTCACCCGGGAGCTCGGCCGCCCCCGCAAGCCGGTGGTCCTGCCCACGAAGAGCGAGCTGGCCTGGGCGCTGAAGGACCCCGTCTACGACGTGGCGCCCTGGGACTCGACGGTCACACGGGGCTTCCGCAACAAGCTGGAGGGCTGGGGCACCGGCCGGGGCAACACGTCCTGGCGCAATCACAACCGGGTGCACGGCTG
Organism: Streptomyces sp. NPDC055506; assembly: GCF_053643595.1. NCBI lineage: Bacteria > Bacillati > Actinomycetota > Actinomycetes > Kitasatosporales > Streptomycetaceae > Streptomyces > Streptomyces sp. NPDC055506. The sequence goes on from NZ_JBSHKH010000108.1 coordinate 1,290, forward strand.
GGTCGGCGGGGACATGCTCGGCGGTGCCTCCGTCAACGACCCCGTGTTCTGGCTGCACCACGCCTTCATCGACCTGCAGTGGTATCGCTGGCAGCGCCGGCACCGCGGTGCCCGCTACCTCCCCGAGACGCCGCCGGGCCGGGGCGACCGGCAGCACGGCCGGATCGTGGCACGACGCCAGAGCATGCCGCCGTGGGACGTGACGCCGCAGGAACTGGAGGACGTCGGCCGGATCTACCGCTACGCGTGAGGGGGGGGAGGGGTTCCGTACGGGGGTTGGTACGGGGTTCGTACGGGTTCGTACGGGATTCGTACACATGGGGAGAGCCCCGGCATTCGGGGGGCCGGGGCTCTCGGGTCAAGCGGACGTCAGTGGCGGTGGCCGTGCTTCTTGCCGTGCTTCTTGTCGCCCTTCTTGTGACCGTCGTTGTTCTTGCACTCGTTGCCGACGGCCGGGTTGAGGGCGCCGAGGATGTTCACGGTGTTGCCGCACACGTTGACCGGAACGTGGACCGGCACCTGAACCACGTTGCCGGACAGGAAGCCGGGCGAGCCGATGGCCGCGCCCTTGGCGCCGGCGTCCGCCGCGGCGAGACCGGCCCCACTGAGCACCACGGCGCCCGTGCCGAGAGCAACAGCGCCAACCTTCGCGATGCGAGACATCACGTTCTCCCTTACTGACTAGGTAGGTGCGGCAGCAGTACGCGCTACCGCACTGCCCGTTCAACGCGGCGGCCCCGGACCGGTCACGAGAAATCTTCTGCGGATCACCCATCTTGAACAGGGGCTCCGCCAAACGGGTGCTCATCGGCGGCCGACCGCGTAGTCCCCGGCCCTCTCCCCGTTTACCGGCCGGGACCGCTCCGCGCGTGCTGGTGGGGCAGGTCCCGCGGGTCGTGAGCAGCGGCTGCCCGAAGGGGAGTTGGTTCGGCGTGGCGCCCCGGAATGGACCACCCGGTGGAACCGCCGCAGCGCTGTGACGTGCACTTTCACAAGAAACCCACGCAACAAGGCGTTTCGCGTGGCAAAAGTCGCAAACGCCGCTTATCTTAGCGACTGTCAGTGACCGGACCATAACGGTCTGTGTCGACTCGAGAAATCGGAGAAGTAATGCGCAAGTACCAGAAGGCCGCGGTCGTCGTGGCCATGCTCGGCAGCGTCAGCTTCCTCGGCGCTGGCGTTGGTCACGCTGCGGGCGGGGACGGCAAGTTCAAGCTCGAGAACGAGCAGGCCCAGTCCTGCGAGCAGAACGACAGCACCCAGGGTCTGGTCAACGTCGACGACGTGAACGTCAACGTCGCTGCCATCCTGGGTCTCGCCAACCAGGACAACAGTGAGCGCGAGTCGCTGAACTGCTCGCAGTCCTTCTCGCTGCGTGGCGGCCACTGATCAGGTTGATTCAGGCAGGCCCCGGGGTTCGAACCATGTGTCCGAGCCCCGGGGCCTGCCGCCCTGCTGAAGGAAAAAGGTAGATGTTCAACTCGAAGAAGATCGCGGCGGCGGCGGGAATCCTGGGGAGCTTCGCCCTGATCGGTGTCGGTGCCGTCCAGGCATCCGCGCAGGGGGGTCCCGGCACGTGTGTCCAGGACAGCAAGGGCAACGTTCACTGCGTGCAGATGAGTGAGTATCAGGTCCTCAGGGACAAGAGCGGCAACGTCACCGTCCGGAATGACTCGACGCAGACCTGCCCCACTACTCACGGCCAGGTCAGCTGCGTCGACACCGTCAGTGCTCCCGTCAAGAGGGGCTGACAAGAGGGGCTGACGCTCCGCCGGTCGGCGCGATCGTACAACAGGTTTTATCCAGAAAGTTACGTGATTGGGCGTTTCGCCCCGGCGAGAGATGCACGCCCCGCCTAAGCTTGGCAACTGTCGGTGACCAGTCCATAACGGTCTGTGTCAATTCGAGAAATCGGAGAAGTAATGCGCAAGTACCAGAAGGCCGCAGTCGTCGTGGCCATGCTCGGCAGCGTCAGCTTCCTTGGCGCTGGCGTTGGTCACGCTGGGGAAGGCGACGAGCAGTTCAAGCTCGAGAACAAGCAGGCTCAGTCGTGCGAGCAGAACGACTCGCGTGAGGGTCTCATCAACATCGACGACGTCAACGTCAACCTCGCCATCCTGGGTCTCGCCAACCAGGACAACAGCGAGCGCGAGTCTGTGACCTGCTCGCAGGCCTTCTCCCTGGGCAAGTAATCACCGACCAGGTGATGCAGGCAGGCCCCGGGGCTCGAACCAGGTGTCCGAGCCGCGGGGCCTGCCTCTTGGTTTCTCAGCCGGTATTGGCCTCTCGGCCGGTAGATGCGTCCGGAACGACTTCTCGCCCAGTTGCGGGGAGTCGACCGCAAAGGAAAAGGTAAATGCTCAATTCGAAGAAGATCGCGGCGGTGGCGGGAATCCTGGGGAGCTTCGCCCTGATCGGTGTCGGTGCCGCCCAGGCCTCCGCCCTCGGCGACCCCGGCAAGTGCGTCGACGACGGCAACGGCCAGGTTCGCTGCGTGGAACTGAGCCAGTACACGTACACCACCGACAAGGGCGGCAAGGTCACCGTCGTCAACAACTCGACGCAGGACTGCCCGACGTCGCGCAGCCAGGTCTCCTGCACCAGCAGTGCTGTCGTCCCCGGCAAGAGGGCCTGACTCCCGCCGAGTCCGAGGCGCCGCCCTGTCCACGCCGGCGCCCCCCGCGAGAGTCCACCCGCGCAGCGGAGGATGGCCGGGACCCGATACCGGGTCCCGGCCATTGGTGTGTCTGGTCCGCGACCGGCCTCAGGGCAGGCGTCGTACGGGCTCGCCCGCGAGGAACGCGCGGATGTCCTCCACCGCCTGGCCGTAGTACGTCGTGTAATTGGCCTCGGAGACATAGCCCAGGTGCGGAGTGGCGAGGAGGCGGGGGGCGGTGCGCATCGGGTGGTCGGCGGGCAGGGGCTCGATGTCGAAGACGTCGATGCCGGCGCCGGCGATCCGGCCCTCGCGCAGGGCGACGAGGAGGGCCTCCTGGTCGACGATGGCCGCGCGCGAGGTGTTGATCAGATACGCGGTCGGCTTGAGGAGGGCGAGTTCGGCGGGCCCGACCAGTCCGCGGGTGCGGTCGCTCAGCGCGAGGTGGACCGAGACGAAGTCGCTGCTCGCGAGGAGGTCCTCCCGGGAGGGGGCGAGTTCGACGCCGACCTCGTCGGCGCGCTCCTTGGTGAGGTTCTGACTCCACGCACTGACGTGCATGCCGAAGGCGAGGCCGACCCGGGCCACCCGGCCGCCGATCTTCCCGAGGCCGAGGAGCCCGAGCCGGCGGCCGTGCAGATCGGCGCCGACAGTGGACTGCCAGGGGCCGCCGGAGCGCAGGGCGTTGCTCTCCTCGACCAGACCGCGGGCGAGACCGAGCAGCAGGGCCCAGGTCAGCTCCACGGGCGGGGTGGAGGAACTGGCCGTCCCACACACCGTGACGCCGTGTTCCTCGGCGGCCGCGTAGTCGATCACCGAGTTGCGCATGCCGGAGGCGACGATCAGTTTCAGCCGGGGCAGGCGGGCGATCAACGACCCGGGGAACGACACGCGCTCGCGCAGGGTCACCACGATGTCGAACCCGGCCAGCGCGGCGGCCAGGGCGTCCTCGCCGTCCAGATGGGTGTCGAACGAAACGACCTCCACCTCACCCGCGACCGCCGACCAGTCGACGACCTCGGTCGCCACCCTCTGAAAGTCGTCCAGCACGGCACAGCGCAGCCGCATGTCGCACCCCTTCCTCGGCCCACGGCCTTCGGTCCGGTTCCAGAACCATGATCAGGCTTGAGGCGGGCAGCGGGAAGCCCCCTCAGCTGCGGGCAGCGGGGTATGTCAGGAAAGGGCCCTCGCCAGGCCCTCGGGTGCGGCCGCCGCGCTCCGCATGGCAGCCGGCCGGCGATCGTGACCGTGGCGACGGCGACCCCCACCGCGCCGAAGCCCAGCGCGGCCAACGGCCCGCCGGCCAGGGCCGGGACCGCGGAACCGGTGACCGCGACGCTGAGCGGCACCAGCACCGACGCACAGACCACGGCGGCCGGCAGCAGCGCGACCACGCATGTGAGCACGGCCTCCCAGGCAGGCATGCGCAGGACCTGCGCGGACTGGGCGCCGGCCAGGCGCCACAGGGCGAACTCCCGTCGGCGGCCCGCCGTCGCCAAGCTCAGGGTGTTGACGACGGCGATGGCCGTGAACACATTGATCATGGTCAGCAACAGCAGGACGAACAGGTTGCCCGCCGCACCGGACTCCGCTCGACTCTCCGTCACTCCGTCACTCCGTCACCGATCCGCGCGCCGGGGAATTCCGCCGCCAGGGCCCTCAGCTCTCTCTCGACAGCGCTCCGATCGGCCCCGGGGGGCGGCCCGTACGAGAACGGTGTCGTCCAGCGGGGCGGCCGCGTGCCGGGCCGCCGAGCCGCGGGGCAGCAGCGCGTCGGCGAAGTCCCGGTCACGGGAGTAGACGGCCGCGACGCCGACGGTAGAGGCGCCATGGCGCACTAGAGATCCGACCAGGTATGCGGCTCCGTATAGGCGTGCCACCCTCGGAAGAACCAGTCGGCCAGATCCGTCAGCCGTTCGATGCAGGCGGTGTAGTAGTCCGCCGGTTCCGGGCGAGGGAAGTTGGGGTGCGCCGTCCACGAGGGAACGTCCGTGGCCACGTGGTAGTAGCCCTCGGCCAGCCATCGGGGAAGCTCCTCGGCTTCCTGCCAGCGTTCACAGACAGTGCGCATGGCTTTCTCCAGCCGGGAGAAGGCGTCTCGATCCCAGACCAAATCGCTTCGCAGTCCCAGCAGGAAGCTCCCGGGCTCGGAACGGAACTCGTGCTCCAAGGTCTTCAGAGCTTGGTCCATGGCGCAGATGCTGCCAGCCCACCCTCCACGCTCGCCGGCTGATCCGTCGGCCGAGAATACCCACCCCGACCAGCAAAAAGCCCTCCCAAACGGGAGGGCGGAGACTTGCGCCCCCGGCAGGACTCGAACCTGCGGCCAAGCGCTTAGAAGGCGCTTGGTGGGTCGGGTGTCACTCTGCTGCTGACCTGCTGCTCTTCCGCCCCTGGGGGTTTCGTCGATCGGCCTTCGACACGCATTCGACTTCGACGGGGCCAGCGGGCAGGGCTAGTGACGGTTGATCGGGATCTCGTAGACGATCTCGCAGTGAGCGGCGGGCACCACGATGTCCGCCGTCTCCACGGGGCGCCCGTCGTCGCTGTAGTACGTCCGCCGGATGTGCGTCACGAGTGCGGCCTTCTGGATACCGAGAAGTGACGCCTCCTCGGCGGTCGCCTGCCTCGGCTCCGGCTGCTCCACGGCGTGGCTGACGGTGACGCCGATCGCGGCCATGCGGTTCACGACTCCCGCCCCGGCGTGCGGCCCTCCCTCGGGGAGAACGACGAGGGTGCCGGCGGTCAGGTCGTACGGCTCCCAACTCGTCGAAAGCTGCACGGGCCTGCCGTCCGCCAGGAACTCATACGTGGTCCGGACGCACAGGTCGCCCTCGGCGAGGCCGAGCCGCGCAGAGATGTCCGCCGGAGCCGGCACCTTGGCCTCGGTCCGACTCTCCCAATCCCCTTGCCTGCCCACGGCCTTCATGTCCGCCCGGAAGGGCGATCCGCTGAGCTGCTCCCGGGCTGATGATCGGACGACCCGCACCCGCTGCCGGGGCTCGGCGACGTACGTGCCCGAACCGGCGCGTCCCTCAAGCACACCCTGGGAAATCAGCAGCTCCTGAGCCCGGCGGACCACGTTCTCGCCCACCCCGTACTCCTGGCCGATCTGGGCGCGGGACGGCAGACGGTCCCCCCGGCTCCCACACGTGCTCCGCGATCCGTCGCCGGAGTTCGTCGGCGATGCGGAGATAGGGCGGCTGCTCAGACATATGGAAAATCTAGTCCACTAGCTCTAACCTAGTTAACTAGCTTCACTGAAAGTGATCGCCGGTAACGGAGGCTGCCCTGTGCCCGCTTCGGGAGTTCGCGCGGCAGCCATCGCTGCCCGGCTGTCCGACATCGGGCTTCCCGCGCGCGTGGAGGAGCACGACCGGTACGCGTCGGTCCAAGCGGAGGTGCCGGCGTCGCTCTCTGCGGACTTATGGCGGGAGGTCCTGGAAGTGGTGGCGGAGGCCGATCGGTTCGGGCTCTTCGCCACCAGCCTGAACGACCGCACCCTCTGGGCGGTCGTAAGTAAAGCGGTCCCCGCGACGGGCGATGTCGGGGGACCGAGCTATCAGCGATAGGAGCTGAGCAGCATGCTCAACCGTATCTGCCGTGCCGCATCGGTCACCAGAGCGCGGTACTTCCCCAAGGGCAGGCACCGCCGCCCCTTACGGCCGTCCCGGCCGCTGGCGGCCCCCGTGCTCCCTGCGCCCGCTGACGCGTCGAATGTCTTCCTGGGCCGGTCTCCCGACACCACGAGCCACCGTCATCCGCTCGCGGGGGAGGACAACGCGCTTGTCCGCCCGTACGTGCTGGCTTGGGAGGGTCGAGTACGACCGCGCAAGGTGGTAGTCGCTACACACCTGCCCGCTGAAGCCTGGTCGTCCCTAGCGGGAGTCAGCTGATGACTTCTCGCCAACAGCCCGGCACCACCGAGGCTTCGGCTGTTCCCTACCGGTCGACCGCCTGCCGTATCGGCACGCATCTTGCTTGCACGGAGTTCTCCCCGGTCCCTGCACTCATCGACCTGCCGGTGGTCGTCGAGACATGCGCCTGCCCGTGTCACTCGGCGTCCCGCCACTCAACGCCCGCGGAGGTGGAGCGGTGAGCGGCTGGGCTCCTGGCGGCGCGCTGGTATCCAACGTCGAGGTCACCGCGACCACCGTGCAGCGTGGTGACGTCATCCAACTCGGAGGCACAGCATGCCGGGTGAGCGATCTCATCCAGCTACCCCAAGGCAGCAAGCAACTCCTCTTCGAGTCCGGCGAGCTGCTGACCATACACGGGCGAACCCGTCTCGCCGCCGTTCGTATGCAGAGAAGGCGGTGATCGGGCCCGTGCCTTCACGCCATCATGAAATTGCCGAGGATCTGCGGCACCAGATCACGACCGGCGGCATCAAGCCCGGTGAGCGTCTTCCGTCTGAGGCCGACCTGGCGGACCGGTACAAGGTCAGTACCGTGACGCTGCGGAGAGCCCTCGCCGTGCTTCAGAGAGAGGGCCTCGTCGAGAAGATCCACGGCAGGGGGAACTTCGCGCGTCGTCCGCCCCGCAAGATCCTCTATGTCGGGGGATGGGGGACGCTGGACCCGTGGACCGCCGCTGAAACGGCCCTGCGCGTCAGCGTTCGCACCAACACGGTTCCAGCACAGGGGTACCTGACCACCTTACTGTCAGTGCCGACGGGTAGCCCTCTCGCTGAGTTCCTCTGCACCAGTCACGAGGGAGAGTCACCGCACGGACTGGCCCGCATCTACATCCCGCGCGACCTGGTACCCGCCGGAGTGCTGGACGACGAATTCTCGTGGCGGGAGACGGCCACGCGCTTTGCCGTTCTGAGCTCGCCGCCGGCGGCTGTCCGCGAAACGGTATCTGCCCGCCCACCATCATCCGACGAAGCATCGGCCCTGCGGATCGGCTCCGCCACACCAGTCGTCGCCATCACACGCATCGCGACCGACACGACAGGGCGAGTCGTCGAGGCCGCGCTTCTGGTGTTCCCGGGGGACCGCGTCGACGCCGTCTTCAACAGTCACCCTGTGACCGACGAGAGGCAGAAGCAAGGATGACGGCACCGAACGAACTGCGGCTCCTCCCGTGGTCAGGACCGGAGGGCAAGCCCTGTTACCTGAGCACTGACGCCAGCGGCAGCTACATGTCCCGCCTGGCGGACAACATCGAAGCGGAGCAACTGGGCACGGCAACTGAGCTGCTGGAGGAAGCCTCAGAGACCCTCGTCGACCAGGAGGCAGGCCCGGAAGACCTGCGCCGGTTGGCGAAGGAACTGACCGAGGCTTTGCGGGACGCGCTCCGCGTTGCGGCCAGTCGCGGTCAACTCCTGGCGGTGAGGGAACCTCAAAACTGCCCGAAATGACGCTGCGCAGAGCGGCTGATGGCAACGATCGTACGCTCCATCTCAGTGGGGAGGGGCCCCGATGCAACCGGGGCTCCTCCCCACATTGCTTCATATCAGCCTGGGCCAGTTCGCTATGTGAGGGGTTGAGCGGGCCCAGAGCCTTACACCCTTGCAAGACACTGCATTCCCAGTCGAGAGCATCCATGGCAATAGGGGATCTGTAAGCCGTTCGTCACGGGCAGGATGGAGCGGTCCGTACCAAACCCGGGCACCGTCTTCTCAGATTGGAACTACGAGGCAGCGCTGCCTCTCTCGGCGCTTCGCAGGCGGCCCTTGTGCTGGCGAGGCGCAGGAGAAACTTACTCGCCACCAGCGGCGAATTTCAGCCAAGTTCTGGGTTCCAGTCTTCAACATTCAAGGAGCATGGTAATGATAACGGAGTTTAGCGTTGTCGACACGGGGACGGGGTCACAGAATGCGAGACGCTCTGGAGAATGTGGAACTCACTGCAGCCGTGCAAGGACTCCGGGATCAGCTGATTGCATCTGTAGAGTCCTCGAATGGGCAGTCAATCAGGTTTGAAGTCGAAGAGATCAATCTAGAATTTTCAGTCGAGTTGCGTCGTGACGCTAACGTCAAGGCTGGCTTCAAAGCCTGGGTGGTCTCAAGTGACGCTCAGGTAGGAGTGGCGCGCAGTGCGACACACAAGATATCAGTTAAATTGCGGCCAAAGAATTTTGAAGATGGCCAACCGGTGGAAATCGGAAGTTCAGTAGAAGTAGACATAGACGACTTCGACGTACCGACCGGTGGGCGCAAGATATGAGTGTTCGGACTGCTGAGCGAGTTGCCGTCGTTCGGGCAGCTCGACAAGGTAGTGGATTCCTGTTGACGTCCCGCCTGGTGCTTACTTCGGCTCACCTGTTCGGTGAAACCACTGCTGCACACGTTGCCGTACCGGGGGGAACGGGAACCCAGCTTTGCCAGGTCATTTGGAGCCGTCGCGATGACAGTTGTGACGCAGCACTGCTTGAGGCGGACGCCGACCTGCTTGCCGATGCCTCAAAGTGCCAGATATCAGACATTAGGTGGGGTGTCATATCAGGCCTGGCTTCATGGGAAAACTGCGAAGCAATTGGATATCCTCAGATCTCGCTGCGGCAGGGGATGCGGCCAGACACTGAACAGATCGTGGGAACTCTAAAGCCGGGATCCTCCATCTTGCGAGGTCGCTATGTATTGGATAGCTCCCACTCTGCCCCTCCGAAGCCTGACACCTCATCTCAATCACCTTGGCAAGGGATGTCCGGTGCGGCGCTGTTCGTCGATGACTACTTGATTGGTGTTGTTTCTGGCGACCCTGTTCAGTGGGGGCATGCTCGCATTGAAGCTATTCCGGTTTCCTCTCTGGTGGAAGATCCAACGTTCAAACGAGTGGTTCGACAAGTAACCGGTGTGCAGCCTGAACTTCTAGAAATCACCAGGCCCGTACAGCAGGCGGGTTACGGCGCTCTCAACTCGACTGAGCCCGTTTGGCGAAACGTAGCCGACGTCGAGCCGGTTGGCTTCGGAGCTCACCGCGTTCCGGAGGCTCCGGGGCATCCGCAGGTTGTAGGTTATGTACCTCGTGAAGTTGATTCTCAGTTGAATCAGTATATTGAATTGGTCGCTGAAGAAGGCGGCATGGTTCTGCTGACGGGAGACTCAGCGGCGGGAAAATCTAGAGCGCTTTTTGAAGCCATGCGTCGAAACTTGGGTAACTGGCTCGTCTGCAAGCCGGACCCGGACGCGGAGCTGCCCTCGCTTCTGTCTTTCAGAGGTGAAGAAAGGCGGGTCGTATGGCTCGATGACTTGCATGAATACATGCACTCGAATGGGCTTTCAGTCTCCTTGCTGGACGCACTAGTAAGTCGCCGAGTGGTGGTGCTGGCTACCCTTCGGGCTGATTTCTATGACCACTACAGAGATGAACAGGATTCTCCCTTTGCGTCTGCGGGTTCAGGACCGCGTCTACCCTCTTCTCCAGGCAGGATAATCCGCAGAGCCCATCACATCACCCTTGAGCGGAGATGGACCGATAGCGAACGGCAAAGTGCCTCTCTAAGCGAGGATCCCCGAATTTCGGCGGCACTGAAATCAGATAGAGCGTATGGACTCGCCGAATATTTGGCCGCCGGACCACAAGTGCTGAAATTGTGGCGATCCGCTTACCGCGTCAAGGGGAATCCCCGAGGGGCGGCCCTCGTTTCGGCAGCAATCGATCTCGCACGCACAGGGGTGGACTCCTCTTTGCCGCCCGAGGCTGTGGAGCGCCTACACGAGTACTACTTGAATCAAGCAGGCGGCCCGGCGCTAAGGCCGGAAGACATCGATGAAGCCTGGGAGTGGGCATCTCGAGTCGTGTTGGGGGTAACTAGCCCTCTGCTTCCCGCGCAGGCTGGGACTTGGAAACCATTTGATTACTTGGTTTCGGATGTTGCGCGTCAGTCTCATCCGATAGATCTCCCGGATCAGGTTTGGAAAGAAGCTCTACGAGTTGTTGATGATTCGCGTCGTGCATTGGTGGCTACGGTGGCCAGGGTTGCCGGCCGGGTAGACATAGCAAAGGATGTACTGCACCCTCTGGCAGACGTTGATGACCCTGATGGTCTGATCAATATGGGTGCGCTGCTAGCTTCAGAGAATGACTATGAAGTCGCAGGCAGATACTTCCGTCGCGCTTCAGAACTCGGAGACTCCACGGGCACTCACAATATGGGCTCGTTGTGTTTTGCAACAGGCGACTTGGAAGGGGCACTCAGCTGGTACACATTGGCTGTGGAGCGTGGCGAATTGCAGTCGATCGGAGCCCTCGGGCTGGTGACGGAAAAGATGGGAGATCAAGATCAAGCAGTAGAGCTTTGGAAGCGAGGAACTGCGGCTGGGGACCCAGGAAGCGCGTTGCACTATTCAGATTGGCTGGCATCCAAATGGCAGTCAGACGAGGCGGCGGAAGCTCTGAGAATTGCCGCTGATGGTGCACTTCCGATCGCAGCACTATCATATGCCGGTATTCTTCTGCGGAAGAAAGATCACGATGCGGCGAACAGTTATGTTTCCAAGGCGTACGACTCGGCAATTCACCAAGGTCATGTCGGCGACCCGCTCGGTTATTTGATGGCTGGAGTAACCGCCTACTCTTTTGGGAATGTCGCGATGGGGAGGGAATGGTGGGATCGCGCACGCGATAATGGGACCCAAATAGATTGGCTCGTCCTGGAGGCTGCACAAGATTTCCCTGGACTGCGGTATCTAGCCGTTAGTCAGAAGATGCTGGAGAGGCTTGGCGAGGAGGCGACTCGTCTCCTCATGCAGGTCCTCTGGGCGGGAGACTGTCTCGATTGTGGATACCCATTGAAGGAGGGCGTGCCAGCGCTGTACGTGGACGACCGTTACACTAGGGCTGATGCTAGACTATTTCATTTCGGGATGTGCAGATTTCCGCGCTGGAATGATTCCGCCCTGACCACCTTTTCGAAAACTGCTGGGATCAGTTGGAATGCATTCACTGCTGGGGTGCCGGCAGGTGATAAGGTAATACCGGCGCTCATTGTGAACCCCGCTCTGGAGATGGCGCAGCTGATCTTGGACGACCAGGGCTGGGCAGTGACCAGTATGTATGGACCGCGGTCGGTTTTGGGTTCGGGACTTAATCTCCAACCGCTCTGGTCTGGGTTGCCGCCGAAGCGAAATGACTCTTTTGCTCGCGCGATTATCGGAGACGGCGAGGTGGCGGTAGCGGCTGTTGGCGAACTTTGGTCAGCTCCTGCTCAGGATCAAGCAATTAGGCTAGTAGAGCAATACGGCGGTTTGCTGCTCATCCTCACGAGCGCCGTTGGGCCAAACACTCCGGCCAATATTGATGCTTTGATGAATGTGCTTGAGTCCTGGGACTCGATGACCTGTTGGGTTCCATTGGGGCCGTAATGGTCAGCTTGCCGACATTGAGTAGCGGGACGAGGTCCGGTTGACGCCCTGTTCAGTGTTTGGTCGGCGGAACTTTCGCAGTGCTGCCCTGAGCTTGAAGCGATGTAAAGGCGGTACCGATGGCGCCAGCCATCGTCTTGGCGGGGCGGTGACAGCCCTCGCCACGCTCCGCCCCAGCCATCCCCATGCTGCACTCGTGGTGCTCCACCGTCAGGACGGAACGCTACGTCGAAGGCCTTGCCCGTGACCCGCTCCAGCGCGGCCATCTCGTCGTCGCCCATCGTCCCGGGCATGCCGGCGTGGCTCAGGCCTGCGTCGAGTTGGGTGGCGCCAGCCGCTCCTGTTGGGCAACCCCGAGATCAGCGCTATAGACCTCCGTTAGTCGTTGTGCATCGCACTGGTGGCGTGAGGTGTGGACCACAGCAGGCTTCAGCACAGCCACGACTGATCATCGGCGGCCGTGACCTGCGGCAGCCTTACGGGCCAACGCCCTGACCTGCTGCTGAGCTGTCGGCGTTGGTCATCGTTGAGCGCCCTTCCACGACCCGAGGACGGCCCGGGAGGGCGCCCGTGCATTCTGGCGAACGGGTCCCGCCTTGGTGAGTTCGAGGCAGTCACCCGTTGGGAATGGTCCGAGCGAAGCCGAAATCATCCATTCCACTTACCTGCGAGTAGGTAAGGCAACCCATTCCTTCCTTGCGGGGGATGTGGTTTTCCCTTCTCATGGATCGCGAAGGCAGGCGTACAATCGGAAATGCTCGGGCTGGTGATCACCATGCCGGACGTTTGCATGGAGGTCAGTAGTGCAGGTATGGACAGGTCAGCAGGGTCAAGATCAGTTCGCTCACGACGCTTTTAATCGATATCGCACGCTCACGGCCTCCGCCGGGACGGTATCTAAAGAGGCTCGTGCCGCAGCAGCTACGTCGCCTTCTACGGGGCACACCGATTTCGAGCACCTCGGCTTGGGGGAGAGTGGGTATTGTTACGGCGTAACCGCCTTCATTGACCTCGTCTCGTTCACGTCTCGAACCTTTTGGGATTCGCCTGAGTCGGTACTCCGCCTGAACACCGCCGTCATGACTCAGATCGCGCTAGCCGTCCAGGATTTCGGCGGCTATGTGCTCGGTTTTCGAGGCGATGGCGTCTTCGCATGTTTCGGTGATCCAAGGGTTCAGGACCATCGTATTTCGGCGGGCGTTGCTGTGACGGCATGCGCCTTTGCGCTCGACGCTACGAGGAATGCGCTCAACTCTCTGCTCAAAGCGTCAGGAATGCGGCCGGTACAGGTTCGCGCAGGTGCAGATTTCGGGAGGCTCGACTTTGTGCGCATCGGAAGTGAGGTCGCTAGCGAAGTGAACGTTGTTGGCTTCAGCGCCAACTTTGCCGCCAAATGTGAGAAGTACGCGCACTCCTGGGAGGTGGTTGTAGGGGAAGAGCTAGCTCGCCTTCTTCCCGATGATGACTTGTGGCGCCATGACAAGTCCCCGAAGCGATACACCAGAGACGATGAGACCAAATCCTATGACTTCTATCAAGTGAAGTGGGGTTCGTACATTCAACACATCCCAGGCATCAGAGAAGCCCTAGCTGGCAGACCGGTCAGCGCCATTCGTTACTAATGGAGACATCATGAGTATTCCAACCCTGCTCCGTCATGTCGGCATCAATGCGCCGCGCTCCGTGACCGTGGACGGTCGCATCGTTTTGGACGGAGCCCACACGGTAAGTCAGCCTATTACCAAGATGGAGCCTCACAGGTTCCACGGAGGCGAAGATCCTTCTCCGGTTCGTTCCGAGTTTCAGTCGGCCTGGTGGAACACAGACCCGGCGGGAAGGCAGAGCGATGTAGAGGCTATGCGTGCCGCTTTTCCGGCGTTTACTCTGGTCGACGACGAAGGGGACTACTTCTACTTCGGTGAGATCAATACTGGGCGTGGAGTGTTTCCGGTAGCGGTCTTCCCGCAAGTCAACAAGTCGCTGCCTTCGGTTCGAACTACACGTCGGCTCGGACGCCAGGAAGGAAAGCGCTGGAAGAAGCCGCCGCACCTCTACACCTCGGATGCCCTGTGCATTGCCGGTGCAAGTGACTGGAACCCTGAACGCCACAGCACGGCCACTGCGGTAGCCTGGGCGGCCCACTGGTTTGCCGCTTACACTGAATGGCGTATGCGCGGGTTCTGGCCGACGGATGGTTATGGTGAGGTTGCGTAGAGCGGGATCGCGTAGGCATCAAGCCATCGTGCCTGACGAGTCGCCGGTGAATCACGACCCGGGTGAGGATGTACGCTTCACACTGGAGCAGGTCGGAGAATGGATCCGTTCAGCTGATACAAAGGCGGGTCTGCTGGCGCCGACTCTCGCGCTGCTGATGAGCCCCGCCTTCGATGCTTTCAGTAAGAAGCAGCTTACTGATTTTCTTGATTCGCCCCGCAATTTCATCGGTACTTCGCTCTTCGTGGGATTCGGTCTGACCTTCGGCATGGCTGCTTTCTTCGTGGCCAAGATTCTGATACCTAGAACTCAGCATGCGGTACGCAGTTCGCGGTATTCATGGCCATGGCTCTGTGAGACTGATTTGCACGTTCTGACTTCACTAAGCCCTTTGGAGTCACGTGAAGAGGCTTGGGCGCAGGCGAAAAACCTTGCGCAGATTGCTCATTGGAAGCACAAAAATTTTAAGTTGGCGCTCCGCGCCACGATTGCGAACGCAGTCTTTCTGATTGCTTGGCTATTCGTATCCGCGTGGTGACGCGTATAGGTCGGTGGAGCGGCTTTGGGCTGGAGCTGATTTGGCGCGAGTGATCATGGCCCATTACGCTAGCCCGCGGATCGGGCAGGTTTGTGAGCTGCCCGTTAGTGCCCGATTTTGGGCCATGATCTTCGAGGCTCGCGCCAAATTGGCTGCCTAAAGCCGTGGAGCCGACCGGCCTCAGCCATAGAGGGTTTCTCCTACCTCTGCCCTCATGCACGCAGCGCGCTGCCGGGCGCGGCCAGCCGGGGCGGAGACAGGAGGCAGGCCGCGCCGCAGAGGCGGCGCGCGCCCGCGCCGTGCGCGGGCCTTGATGAAGTAGAGAAAGTCTTATCCCGCTGGGATGAGGCGCTTCCCGTCGTGGCTCCGCACGTGGGGGCCGTTGCCGTCCAAGGCGTCCAAGAGTCTGACTGCGAAGACCTCGGACATGCGCTCGCTGACCTCGTCGGGTGTAAGCCACGAGACGGCCGTGGACTCGCTTGAGGTGCGTTCGGTGCCGCCCGAGGGCTTGCAGCGGAAGACCAGGGCTACAACGCCGCGGGTCAGGTTCTTGTAGACGCCGGTCAGTTCGTCCACCTCGACGTGGATACCCGTCTCCTCCAGGACCTCGCGGGCCACGCCGGCCTCGGGCGTCTCGTCGAGTTCGAGGATGCCGCCGGGGAGTTGCCAGGTGCCGTTGTCGGCTCGGCGGATAGCCAGGAGGCGGCCGTCCTCGCGCACTACTACTCCGGCCACGGATACGGAGTGCAGGGGGGACGGTGTCGCTTCCTGTGGTTGACTCATGTAGAGGAGCATAGGAGGCAGGGAAGGACTATGGGAACTGCTGCTGGAGGGGTCGGTTCCGGGCCTCGGTACGTGCAGATCGCGGAAGAAATCGTGCAGCAGATCCGGGCGGGGGTTCTCAAGCCTGGTGACATGGTGCCGAGTGAGTCCGAGCTGGTGGAGCGCTACGGCGTTTCCGGCGGGACGATCCGTAAGGCCATGGTCGAGGTCCGGGGGAGTGGGCTGGTCGAGACCCGGCACGGCAAGGGCTCGATCGTGAAGAACCGGCCTCCCGTGCGGCACCGCTCCTCCGATCGCTTCCGGCGCTCGCTCCGGCAGGGAGGGCAGGCGGCCTACCTCGCGGAGTCCGCCCAGTCCGGCGCCACCGCCAAGGTCAGCGTCCTGTACATCGGGCCCATGGAGGCGCCCGAGGATGCCGCCGAACGTCTGGGTGTCCCCGCCGGCTCGCAGGTTCTGGCCCGTCGGCGCCTCTACTTCCGCAACGGCACCCCGGTCGAGACCGCCTCCTCCTACCTCCCCTGGGAGGTCGTGAAGGAGATCCCGGAGCTGTTCGCCGAGAACCCCGGTGGCGGTGGCATCTACGCCCGACTCGAAGAGCACGGGCATGAGTTCGCGGAGTTCGTCGAGACGCTGCAAGCGCGGCCGGCCTCCAAGGCGGAGGCCTCGGAGCTGGCGCTGAGCCCGGGTGCGCCGGTGGTTCACCTGGTCCGTGAGGCCCGTACGACCGCGGGGCTCGTGGTCGAGGTCTGCGACACGCTCATGGCCGCTGACCAGTTCGTTTTCGAGTATCGGATTCCCGCCGCCGACTGACGCCCGCTCAACTTCCCGCAACCCGTCACGAGTTCTTCTTCGTGGCGGGTTGACTCATGTACAGGAGTGATGCACTCTTCTTCATGTTACTCATGTACATGAGTGACGAAGTCCAGCATCTATAGAGGAGTGATCTCTGTGCGTCAGATCCCCGTCGACACCGCCGGTGCGGTCGTGATGGTTGCCAAGTCCCCGCAGGTCAAGGTCCGTGACCGTCGGACCGGTGAGGTCGCGACCGACATGGAGACCGGGGCGAAGCTGATGACGGTCGACGTGATGTTCGCGGCCAACGAGGAGGTGGAGATCCTGTCCGTCACCGTCCCGGAGCCCGGGATCACCGGCGAGCTGTCCATGGGCACGCCGGTCGCGCTCACCGGCCTGATCGCCCGGCCCTGGGAGAACGACTTCAACGGCCAGAAGCGGCACGGCATCGCGTTCCGCGCGATCGCGGTCACCTCGCTCGCCGACGCCGCCGCAGGGTCCAAGGCGGCCTGATCATGACCGCCTTCACGGTCACCCTGGTGCTGGTCGCCGCCGCCGTAGGACTCCTGCGGTGGCGGCGCCCCGCCTGGTACTGGTTGACCTTCGGGGTCACGCTGGCCGTGGTGCGGGTCCTGGCCCGGTACGGCTCGGTCATGGACGCGTGTGGGCTGACCGTTCCGCCTGCGCGGTGGCGGCTCGCCCTGGCCCGTGCCACCAACCGGCCGTTACCGGAGTCCCGTTCCCCGCGCATCCTGCGGCTGCGTCCGACTCGTACCGGCCTGGTCCTGCGGCTCAAGCTCCGGCCCGGGCAGGACGCCTTCGACCTCGCTGCCGCCTCGGACCGGCTCCGGCACTCGTTCTCGATGTACGGCGTGACCTCGCGTGAGCTGCGCTCTGGCGTCGTAGAGGTGCGGATGACCGGCTACGACGTGCTCAAGCGGGTGCAGATGCCGGCCGAGACCGAGACCCGGCCGATGCGTGTGCCGGTCGCTCTGCGGCAGGACGGCTCAGTGCACTACCGCGACTACCGGGCGATACCCCACGCCCTCACCCTCGGGGCCACGGAGTCCGGCAAGTCCGTCTACCAGCGCAACCTGGTCGCCGGACTCGCTCCGATGGACGTCGCCCTCGTCGGCATCGACTGCAAGCAAGGGGTCGAGCTGTTCCCGCTGGCCCGCCGGTTCTCCGCGCTGGCCGACGATCCCGACGCCGCCGCCGAAGTGCTCGATGCGCTCGTGGTTCGGATGGAGCGCACCTATCAGCTCATTCGGGCCCAGCAGCGGATCGCCGCTGACGTGCCCGATGCGGAGATCGCCGCCGACATCTGGAACCTGCCGACCGATCTGCGTCCTGTCCCGGTCGTGGTCCTGGTCGACGAGGTTGCCGAACTCGCCCTGTACGCCAATAAGGAGGAGGAGAAGCGCCGGGACCGCATCATCACTGCCCTGGTCCGCCTCGCTCAGCTCGGCCGCGCGGCCGGCATCTACCTCGAAATCTGTGGACAGCGCTTCGGCTCCGAACTCGGCAAGGGCATCACCATGCTCCGCGCCCAGCTCACCGGCCGTACCGCCCACCGCGTCAACGACGAGACCTCCGCCAACATGGCCTTCGGCGACATCGCCCCGGACGCCGTCCTCGCCGCCATCCAGATCCCGGCCGAGAAGCGGGGGCTCGCCATCGCAGGCGACTCGACCGGAGGGTGGCACCGCATCCGTGCCCCGCACACCTCGCTCCGGCAGGCCGTGAACATCTGCAACCGGCACGCCGACCGGACACCGGACCTGCCCGAGCTGGCACCGTACCGGCCCGCGCTCTCCGGCCCCGCCGACGCTCCCTTGCGGCCGACCGAGCCGTCCCCGGCCACCGCCTGATCCCTCTCACTCCCACCGGTCGGCGTGACCGCCTTCGCGCCAAGTCCCTACCCCCGCCATGCCCAAAGACAGGGAGAACCCGCCATGTGCCCCAACTGCGAGGACTTCGCCCGGACCGTGCTCCTGCTCGGCCAACTCGCCCTGTACGCCGACATGCCCGGCGCCGACCTCGACTTCGTGGAAGCCGTCAGCCGGTCCCTCGCCGTCTCGCTGCCCGAGCCGCCGCCCGGGATGTTTCCGGAGGGCTACGACTCGGACGGTGGTCCCGCCTCCGCGGGTGACTGCTGATGGGCGCCCGCCACGGTCTCCGCGTCGACGCGGTGCTGGTCCAGGCTGTGATCGCCGGTGCTCTGTCCTTCGCTCACCTGCACGATCTGGCCGCCGCTGCCGGACAGGACGGCTGGAAGGCGTGGGCCTACCCGGTCAGCGTCGACCTGCTCCTGGTGGCCGCCTGGCGGCGCCTGCGCAGTGAGGGACCGTCCCGGCTGGCCTGGTGCTGGTTCCTCGTCGCGCTGTTCGCCTCACTCGGCGCCAACGTGGCCACCGCCGGGTTCCTCGACCTGAACGACCCGCCCGCCCTCCTCCGCCTCGGCATCGCCGGTTGGCCTGCGGTCGCCTTCCTCGGCGGCACGCTCCTTGCACACTCGGCAGCTGCGGGGTCGGAGCCGGTTCCGGCGGCACCCGTCGCGGACACGTCGGACGCTGAGCCCCCGACCGAGCAGCCGGCACCGGACGCCCAGCGTCCTTCGGTCACGGAAGCCATGCCCGAGCCTGATGCGGCCCCCGCCCTCGCCACGGCACCCGTCCCTCTGGCTCCGGATCCCGCCGCGGACCCGGCCCCTCAAGTGCCCGCCGTCCTGGTCGACCACGCCCGCAAGGTCGCTGACGAGTACCGCGCCCGTACCGGCGCCCCGATCGACACCGACACCCTGCGCTCCCGCCTCGGCGTCCCACCTCACCTTGCCGACGCCATCGCCGCCCGCCTCGCCTGACCGCTGCCGGTGTTCGCTCCGGCTCTCCGGCCCCAACCACGGCCCGAAAGGGGACCCACTGACATGCCCGCCCGCGACCACTTCCACTCGGTGATGCACATCGGCCCGGTACAGATCGGCACCCACCGCGACCGCAACGGCCAGACCAAGCACGCCGCCGTGTGCACCGCCGACCGATGCGGCTGGTCCTCCGACTACGGCAGTCAGTCCGCCGCCCAGCTCGCCGCCCGCACCCACCGCTGCCGCATCCGCTAGGAGGCCACCGTCATGCAGGTCCCGCTCTGGCTGGCGCTGCTCGTCGTCGGCTACCTCGGAGTCAAGCTCATCCGGCCGCCCGCCTGGCTCATCGCCGTAATCCTGCTCGGCGGCTTCCTTCTCGCCGACAGCGTCCTCGCCCCGGCCATCAACGCCCTCGTCAAGTAATCCGCCCGCGAGAGGAGACCACGATGTTCCGCCCGAAGAACCCCACCATGCCCACGCCGACGGGCCTTGGCACCCCGCCCGCCGTCGTCGAGTCGACCACAGTCAGCCCGACCCTAGAGACCCCGCCGGCCGCCCCGACGAGTCCGACGCCGTCCCGGCCCTCGATCCAACTCACCCCCGGCACCGCGCTCGCCCTCGTCGGCGGCGGTACAGCCGTCGTCCTGGTCCTCGGCGCCGTCCTGGTTTCCATGCTCCTGGCGGTTGCCATCACCGGCGCCTCGGTCGCTGTCTGCGCGGTCGTCCTGCGCTCCCTGCTCGCCTCCGAAGCTAAGCGACGCTGACCGGCCCCCGGGCGGCCTCGATACCGCCAAGCATCCGCCGCCCGGGCGCCGTCCCTGTCCGATCCGAAGTACCGGAAGGAACACCCAGCATGGCCCACCGCGCCTCACCCTCAACACCGAGTGCGCCCACGCCAGACACATTGCTCGACCCGATCACCCTCGGGGACGTGCTCCGGGTGGCCTCGGCCTCCGACTACACCCGGTGGGAAGACCAGGTCCGCCGCACCGGCGGCTGCTCCGACCCCGTCCACCTCACCGGCTGGGTCCTCCAGAAGGACAAGACCACCGGCGAGACCCTGCACCACTACTCCACCGCGAACGAGCCGGGCGGACGTCTCCGCCTCGCCTGCGGCAACCGCCGCGCATCCCGTTGCCCGGCCTGCGCCTGGACGTACGCGGGGGACACCTACCACCTCATCCGCGCCGGACTCGCCGGAGACGACCGACGCGACATCCCCGCCACCGTCCGCGACCACCCGCGCGTCTTCGCCACCCTCACGGCTCCGTCGTTCGGCCCGGTCCACAACCGCTCCGATCACGGCACCTGCCGCTGCGGCACCTCGCATGCGTCCGACGCCCCGGAGCTGGGCACTGCCCTCGACCCGGACACCTACGACTACGCGGGCGCCGTGCTGTTCAACAACCACGCCGGACAGCTCTGGCAGCGCTTCACCACCCGACTCCGCCGCGAACTCGCCGCACGCGTCGGCCTGCCCCGCCGGGAACTCGCCGACCACCTTCGGGTCTCGTACGGCAAGGTCGCCGAGTTCCAGAAGCGCGGGGCCCTGCACTTCCACGCCGTCGTACGCCTCGACGGCCCGGAGGGGCCCGGGACGCCGCCGCCCACCTGGGCCACGGTCGACCTCCTCACGGACGCGCTCCTCGCCGCCGCCGCGCATTCGTACACGTCGGTCTCGGTCCCGGCTGCCGGTGACCAGCCCATCCGGACGTTCCGATGGGGCCGGCAACTCGACGTGCGCCCGGTAAGGGCCTTCGGCGACGGCTCCGACATCACCGAACAGGCCGTCGCCTCCTACGTCGCCAAGTACGCCACCAAGGCCGCCGAGAACACCGGCACCCTGGACCGCCGCATCGGCGAACTCGCCGAACTCGACCGCCACCAGGTCCCCGACCACACCCGGCGGCTCATCACCGCGTGCCGCGACCTGGACCGCCTCTATCCGGACCGGCGCCTGTGGGCCTGGGCACACATGCTCGGCTTCCGCGGCCACTTCTCCTCCAAGTCGCGCACCTACTCCACCACCCTCGGCGCCCTCCGCCAGGAACGCGCCGACTACCGCTCGACCCAAGAACGAGAAGCCCTCGGCCTCGACGACCGCGAGCCGGACACCGTCCTGGTGCTGTCGGACTGGCAGTACGCCGGCCACGGCCACTCGCCGGGTGAAGCCGCCCTCGCCGCGACCATCGCCCGCGACCTCAAGACCAACCGCGAGACCGCCCGCGACGCCCTCCTGACCGAAGGGAGTACGGAATGACCACGGCCATCCGGTCACGCACCATGCTCACCCTCGCGGAGGTCTGCGAGGAACTGGGCGTCTCGCGCTCGACCTTCTACGACTGGCGGGCCAAGCGTCGCGCACCGCGCTGCATCAAGCTCCCGAACGGCGACCTCCGGATCCGGCGGAGCGACCTCGACCACTGGCTCGACGACCGCGAGGACGCCGCCTGATGGAGACGACGTACGACGTGAAGGTCTACAAGATCCTCACCTATAAGGGGGCCCGGAAGACCACGTACACCGTGCGTTGGGTGGTCGCGGGGAAGCGCTGGCGTGAGCCCTTCGACACCGTTGCGCTCGCCGAGGGTTTCCGCTCCGAACTCATCCGGGCCACCGGCAAGGGTGAGGCGTTCATCATCGCCACCGGACTCCCGGTGTCACACCGCTCCAAGTCGGCTGCCATGACCTGGTACAAGTTCGCCGTCGAGTACGTGGATGCCCGCTGGTCTCAGCTCGGCGGCAACAGTCGCAAGAACATGGCCAAGACACTGACGGCGACCACCATCGCGCTGCTGCGAGCCAAGCCCACCCAGTTCGCACCTCCGGCCGTGCGCACCGCTCTGCGTGAGTGGGCGTTCAACACCAACCGGCGCCCCGACGCACCCCGAGACGTGGTGGCCATCCTCCGATGGGTCGAGCGGAACTCTCTGCCCGTCTCGGCCTGGGAGGACCCGGAGAAGGCCGACCAGGTCCTGCGCGCCATCGACACCCGCCTCGACGGCAAGCAAGCGGCGGCCTGGTCCCGCAAGCGCAACCGCCGGATCCTCAACGTCGCCATGAAGTACGCCGTCCGGCGGCGCATCCTGCGGACCAACCCGCTCCCCAAGGGGAAGGAGTCGACGGCCGCCGTGAAGACCACCAACGCCGTGGACAAGCGATCCCTGCTGAACGCTGAGCAGGCGGCAGCGATCCTCGACTGGATACGGCGCCGGCCGCGCGGTGGTGAGCGACTTCACGCCTTCTTCGCCACGCTGTACTACTGCGGCCCACGTCCCGAGGAAGCCGTGGCCATGCGCGTAGAGGACGTGACCCTGCCCGAGCTCGACGCCGCCGACCAGTGGTGTGAGCTGCTGATCCACACCGCTACTCCCGAGGTCGGAAAGCAGTGGACCGACACGGGGGAGATCCACGAACAACGCGACCTGAAAGGCCGTGCGGAGGGCGAGACCCGCACTGTCCCTGGACATCCCGCCTTGACCCGCATCCTTCGCCAGCACATCGAGGGCGAACAGCTCAAGCCTGGTGACCTGCTGTTCCAAGGCGAGTCGGGCGGCATCCTCGCCGGTTCCGTCATCCGCCGGGCATGGCGCAGCGCACGTAAGGCCGTACTGCCCCCGCACGTCTTCGAGTCGCCCACCGGACGGCGCGTGTACGACAACAGGAACACGCGCCTGACGAAGTGGCTGAACGACGGGATCCCACCCGCCCAGGTGGCCGAGTGGGCCGGGAACAGCGTTGCCGTGCTCCTGGCGACCTACGCCCGATGCATCGAGGGCCAGCTTCCTGACCTGAAGAGGCGGCTCGAAGCTGCTGGAGATCTCCCCGAGCGGCCGTCCGCCGACTGACCTCGCGGCCCGCAGAAACTTCGACACGTATTCGACACGGCCACCCGCAAAAACCCGGTAACAGCCGGACAGCCCCGGAGCCCGCCCTTGATCATCGGGAGGGCGTCCGGGGCTTCACCATGCCGCCTGGCATGCACCTTGACCAGCAAAAAGCCCTCCCCAAAGGGAGGGCGGAGACTTGCGCCCCCGGCAGGACTCGAACCTGCGGCCAAGCGCTTAGAAGGCGCCTGCTCTATCCACTGAGCTACGGGGGCCGGGTGTGGTGGCCTCTGTCTTGGTGCCCTGGTGTGGGCTGATCCGTGACGTTGCCGGGGACAAGGATAGGGCTCCCGCGTCCTTGCCCCTGTTGCTTCGCCTCCGTGGCTCGATGTGGAGGTTCGGTGAAGCGGTCCTGATAATCGCAGGCAGGTACGAATCGTGCACCGCTTTTGGCGTCAGAGGCATCGGGTGTTGTGCACTCGTTATGCCTGGAGTGTGCCTGTGTCCCAGTCGCCCCTTCCATCCCTTGTGTCCTGTCGGCGCGCAGACATGCTCATATGCTTCAGAATTCCCCTAAAATTGGGCATTCTTCACATGTGGTGACCTTGGACGTAAGGCCTCAGCTGCTCGACGCACTCTCCGCCCTGCGCGACCGTGTCGCCGCCGCACGCTTCCCGCTGCCCCTGGCGGGGGCCCCACGCGCGCGTGCCAACCGCGACGAACTGCTCGCGCAGCTCGACGACTACTTGGTGCCCCGGTTGCGGGACCCCGAAGCACCGCTTCTGGCCGTCGTGGGCGGATCCACCGGAGCCGGGAAGTCGACGCTGGTCAACTCCCTCGTGGGGCGACGGGTCAGCGAGGCCGGCGTGCTGCGGCCGACGACCCGGACCCCCGTACTGGTCTGCCATCCGGAGGACCATCACTGGTTCGGCGGGATGAGGGTGCTGCCCGACCTCACGCGCGTGTGGGCACCCCAGCAGAACCACACGGACGACCTGCTGCTCCCCGGCGAGGACCCCGCGCGGGTGCTGCGCATCGAGAGCGCCGAGACGCTGCCGCCCGGCCTCGCCCTGCTCGACGCGCCCGACATCGACTCCCTGGTCTCCGACAACCGTGTCCTGGCCGCCGAGCTCATCTGCGCGGCCGACATCTGGGTCATGGTCACCACGGCCGCCCGCTACGCCGACGCCGTGCCCTGGCACATGCTGCGCACCGCCAAGGAGTACGACGTCACCCTCGTCACCGTGCTCGACCGGGTGCCCCACCAGGTGGTCGCCGAGGTGTCGCGGCAGTACGGGGCGCTGCTCACCAAGGCCGGTCTCGGACATGTGCCGCGGTTCACCGTGCCCGAGCTGCCCGAGTCTGCCTTCGGCGGCGGCCTCCTGCCGGTCAGCGCCGTAGCCCAGCTGCGCACCTGGCTGATCCACCAGGCCCAGGAGCCGCAGGCCCGGCAGCAGGTCCTGGCCCGCACGGCGTACGGCGTCCTCGACTCGCTCAAGTCCCGGATGCCCGAGCTGGCCGGCGCCGCAGCCGCGCAGTACTCGGCCGCGCTGCGGCTCACCAGCGCCGTGGAGGGGGCGTACGACAGCGAGCACAAGCGTGTGCGGGGCCGGTTGCAGGCCGGTGCGGTGCTCGCCGGGGACGCGCTCAAGCGGTGGCGTGCCTTCCCCCTGGACTGCACCGCCGGAGAGCTCCTCGACGCGCTCGTGGAGAGCCTCAGCGCGCTGCTGCTGTGCGCCGTCACCGCCGCCGACGAACGCGTCGACGACGCCTGGCGGCGCGAACCGGCCGCGGCCGCGCCGGAGCTCGCGCCGCGCGATTCCGCGGCGGAGAGCGCCGAGCACCGGATCGGGCTGGCCGTACGGCGGTGGCGGCGGGAGCTCGAGGAGTACGCCGAGGACGAGGTGGGCGAACTCGAGCGCAACGTCGCGCCCGACCCCGAGCTGGTCGCCGCCCTGGTCGCCACCGGCCTGCTGGGCGGCCGCCGGGGCCGGATGGCGGGGGAGGGGCTCGCCGAGCGGATCGGCGCCCACGGCGCACTGCGCCTGCGCGACCGCGCCGGCCGGCTGCTCACCCAGCACGTCGACCGGGTCCTGTACGCCGAACGCGAGCGCCGGCTCGCACCGCTCGACGCGCTCGACGTCCACCCAGAGCACCAGGCCGAACTCATCGCCGCGCTGTCCGTACTGCAGAAGGAGAGGTGACCGGTGACCGCTGTCACTGACCAGGACCACACCGAGCACGCCGATCAGCCGGGCGACGGGGACAAGGCAGGATCCGCCGGGAGCCCCTCCGCGCGCGCCTCTCAGGCTGCCCAGCACGCGCGCGTGGGCAACGACCCCCACGCGCGCGTGCAGGACGCCTGTACGGACTCCACGGGCGCCTGGGACGACGGGCTCATCGCGCGCCGCGTCAACGAGATGCCGGACGGAGGACAGTTCGCCGTCGCGGACAGCAGGTCCGCCGCCCCGCCCGCGATGAGACCACTGGTGTACGACGGGGTGTTGCGCTCGCGCCTCGAAGCGCTGCGCGAACTCGTGGGGCTCTCCCGTACGCGGCTCGACAGCAGGACGCTGTCGGAGGCGGGCCGGGTGCTCGACGAGGCGTCCGCACGGCGCAGGCTCTCCGGGCAGCACACCGTCGTCGCCATCGCGGGCGCCACCGGCAGCGGCAAGTCACAGCTGTTCAACGCGCTCGCCGGCGTGGCCATCTCGGAGACCGGAGTACGCCGTCCCACCACCGCGGCGCCCATCGCGTGCAGTTGGAGCGACGGGGCGGCGAGCCTCATCGAACGGCTCGGCATCCCGCCCCGGCTGCGCCGGCGGCCGCTGCCGACCGCGGACGCGGAGTCCCGGCTGAACGGGCTGGTCCTGATCGACCTGCCCGACCACGACTCGGCGGCCGTACAGCACCGCGAGCACGTGGACCGCATCCTTGCGCTCGTCGACGCGGTCATCTGGGTCGTCGACCCGGAGAAGTACGCCGACGCCGTCCTCCATGAGCGCTATCTGCGACCGATGGCCGCCCACGCGGAGGTCATGTTCGTGGTCCTCAACCAGATCGACCGGCTGCCCGGGGAGGCCGCCGATCAGGTCCTCGACGATCTGCGGCGACTCCTTGACGAGGACGGCATCGCCCTCGGCGAGTACGGCGAACCGGGTACGACCGTGCTCCCGGTGTCCGCGCTCACCGGGGAGGGCATCGGGGACCTGCGTGAGGCGCTCGGCCAGTTCGTAGGGGAGCGGGGGGCGCCTGCCCGCCGTGTCTCGGCCGATGTGGACGTCGCGGCGGGGCGGCTGTGGCCCGTCTACGCCACCCGGCGGCGGACGGGGCTCAGCGAGCAGGCCCGGGAGGAGTTCGCTGACCGGCTCGCCGACGCGGTGGGCGCCACGGCGGCGGGCGAGGCGGCCGAACGGGCGTGGCTGCGCAACGCCAACCGCGCGTGCGGTACGCCCTGGCTGCGGTTGTGGCGCTGGTACCAGGACCACGGCGAGGCCACCACGGGCCGGCTGCCCTCGCGCACGCAGGCCGACGAGGAGGCGACCGCGCGACAGCGCGTCGAGCAGGCGGTCCGTACGGTGGCCGACCGGGCCTCGGCCGGGCTGCCCGTGCCCTGGGCGCAGGCGGTGCGCGAGGCGGCCGTCCGCGGTTCCCAGGGGCTGCCCGAGGCGCTGGACGAGCTGACAGTCCGCGCGGGAGTGCCGACGGGGCGGCCGCCGCGCCCGGGGTGGTGGCCGGTGGCTGTGCTGTCCCAGGCCTCCATGACGATCCTTCAGTTCCTGGGCGGCCTGTGGCTGCTGGGCCAGATCTTCCAGGTCATGTCGCCGAACCTGGGCGTGCCGGTGCTGCTGATGGTGATCGGCATCGTCGGCGGTCCGCTGGTCGAGTGGAGCTGCCGGATGGCGGCCCGTGGCCCGGCCCGTCGCTATGGCCTGGAGGCGGAACGCCGACTACGCAAGGCGGCGGCCGGGTGCGGAAGGGCCCGGGTGCTGGATCCGGTGGCGGCGGAGCTGCTGCGGTACCTGGAGGTGCGGGAGCAGTACGGGAGGGTGGTGGGGGCCGGGCGTTGACAGCGAGGGCGTGGCGGCTGTGACGGGCCGCATGCGCGGGTACGGCGAGGGCGGCGCCCGGT
>NZ_JBSHKH010000109.1:0-28282 GCF_053643595.1 Streptomyces sp. NPDC055506
GCGCCGATGGTACTGCAGGGGGGACCCTGTGGGAGAGTAGGACGCCGCCGAACAAATATTGAGAAAACCCCCGCATCTTCGGATGCGGGGGTTTTCTGCGTTTCAGGGTCCCGGAGGGCCCTGAACGTCATAGGCGTCCGGCCGCCTTCAACGCCAAGTATGCATCGGCGAGTGCCGGCGCCAGGTCGTCCGGTGTTGCGTCCACGACTGTGACGCCGTGACGGCGGAGTTGTTCTGCCGTGCGGTGGCGTTCGGACTGGGACTGGGCTGCCGCTGCGGCCTCGTAGACGGCGTCGGTGTTTCCGCGTGCTTTGGCCATTTCGGTGATGTGCGGGTCTGCCACCGATGCCAGTAGGACTGTGTGGCGCTGGGTGAGCTGGGAGAGAACCGGGAGCAGGCCTTCTTCGATGGGGGCCGTGTCCAGGGTGGTGAGCAGGACGATCAGGGAGCGGCGGGGGGACGTACGGAGGGCGGTGGCGGTGAGGCCTCGAGCGTCCGTTTCCACGAGCTCCGGCTCCAGCGTGGCCATCGCGTTGACCAGGGACGGCAGGACGTCGCCTGCGGTGCGACCCTGGACGAGGGCGCGGACCCTGCGGTCGTAGGCGAGGAGGTCGACGCGGTCGCCGGCTCGGGACGCGAGGGCCCCGAGGAGGAGGGCCGCGTCCATCGAGGCATCGAGGCGGGGTGCGTCGCCCACGCGGCCTGCCGAGGTGCGGCCGGTGTCGAGGACCAGGAGGATGTGGCGGTCGCGTTCCGGGCGCCAGGTGCGTACGGCGACCGTGGACTGGCGGGCTGTGGCGCGCCAGTCGATGGACCGGGTGTCGTCGCCGGGGACGTACTCGCGGAGGCTGTCGAATTCGGTGCCCTCGCCGCGAGTGAGCACGCTGGTGCGGCCGTCCAGTTCGCGGAGGCGGGCCAGCTTTGAGGGCAGGTGCTTGCGGCTGGTGAACGGGGGCAGGACGCGGACCGTCCAAGGAACCTTGTGGGTGCCCTGGCGGGAGAAGAGGCCGAGGGGGCCGTAGGAACGGATGGTGACCCGGTCGGCTTGGCGGTCGCCTCGGCGGGTGGGGCGGAGGCGGGTCGTCACGCGTCGGCGTTCGCCTGCGGGGACGGTGAGGCGGTGGCGGGAGGCCGTCGTCTCCGTTCCTGGCTGCCAGCTGCTGGGAGGCCAGGCATCGCGCAGGTGAGCGCGCAGTGGGCGGCGGGACGGGTTGGTGATCGTGAGAGTGACGTCTGCTGTGTCTCCGAGGCGTACCGAGGTGTCGCCGGAGCGGGTCAGGCCCAGGCGTCGTACGGGCGCGGCCAGTGCGAAGTCGCAGGCGCAGGCCACGGCCAGGGGTGCGTTGACGGCCAGGATGCCCGTCCAGCCGGGTTCCCAGATGCCGACGGGGAGGGAGCCCAGGGCCGCGAGGAGGGCGGCGCGTCCGGTGAGTGCCATCAGCGGGGGACGGGGACGTGGGTGAGGATCGCGTTGATGACGGAGTCGGCCGTCACGCCTTCCATTTCGGCCTCCGGGCGGAGTTGTACGCGGTGGCGGAGGGTGGGGAGGGCCAGGGCCTTCACATCGTCCGGGATGACGTAGTCGCGGCCGGTCAGCCAGGCCCAGGCGCGGGCGGTGGCCAGGAGGGCTGTGGCGCCTCGGGGGGAGACGCCGAGGGTGAGGGACGGCGATTCGCGGGTGGCGCGGCAGATGTCGACGACGTAGCCGGTGATCTCCGGGGAGACGGTCGTCTTGGCGACCGCCGCGCGGGCTGCTTCCAGGTCGGCGGGGCCCGCTACGGGGCGTAGGCCGGCGGCGTGGAGGTCGCGTGGGTTGAAGCCCTCGGCGTGGCGGGTGAGGACGTCGATCTCGTCCTGGCGGGAGGGGAGGGGGATGGTGAGTTTGAGGAGGAAGCGGTCCAGTTGGGCTTCCGGGAGGGGGTAGGTGCCTTCGTACTCCACCGGGTTCTGGGTCGCTGCGACCAGGAACGGGTCGGGGAGGAGGCGGGGGGTGCCGTCGACCGTGACCTGGCGTTCCTCCATGGCTTCCAGGAGGGACGACTGGGTCTTGGGAGGGGTGCGGTTGATCTCGTCCGCGAGGAGGAGGTTGGTGAAGACCGGGCCGGGCTGGAAGGAGAACTCGGCGCTGCGGGTGTCGTAGACCAGGGAGCCGGTCACGTCGCTCGGCATCAGGTCGGGGGTGAACTGGACGCGTTTGGTGTCGAGTTCGAGGGCCGAGGCGAGGGCGCGGACCAGGAGGGTCTTGGCGACGCCGGGGACGCCCTCGAGGAGGACGTGGCCGCGGCAGAGCAGGGCGACGACGAGGCCGGTCACGGCGGGGTCCTGGCCGACCACGGCCTTGGCGATCTCGGCGCGCAGGGCCTCCAGGGCGGCTCGGGCGGTGCCCGGGTCCCCGGTCTGCCCGGCGTTGTCAGCGGTCGGGTCCATCATGGACGGCGTACCTCTCTTTCGAGGGCGTCGAGTCGGTCGGCGAGTGCGATGAGTGCTGCGTCGGTGCTGGGCGCTGGGCCGAAGAGGAGGGTGTGCAGGTCCTGGCCGTCGCCGTGGAGTTGGGCGGACAGGGCGGGGAGCAGGGCCTCGGGCGTGTGCGCCTGGGTGACGGGGACGCCGGTGAGGGGGGCGAGGCGGGTGCGGGTCGTGGAGCGAAGAGCGTTTGCCGCGCGGTCGCGGGCGTCGGCCTTGCGGTAGAGGCGGGCGCGGCCTTCGGCGGTTTCGGAGGCGCGGATCGCGACGGGGAGTTTTTCGGGCACGAGGGGGCCGAGTCGGCGTGCCCGCCAGAGGGCGGCCAGTGCTGCGGCGATGAAGAGTTGCAGGGTGCCCCAGAGCCAGCCCGAGGGGAGCAGGTCGAAGAAGCCGCGTTCGTCGTCGGGCGCGGTGGCCGATGTGTCGGAGAGCGAGGGGAGGTACCAGACCAGATGGGGTCGGGAGCCGAGGAGCTGGAGGGCGAGCGAGGCGTTGCCCTGCTGGTCGAGGCGGTCGTTGAGGAGGATGTCGGGCGCGCCGAGGGTGACGGTATCGCCGTTCCCGGTCGGGTCCGGGATTCGGAGCAGGGTGGCCAGGCGCTCGCTGGGGTAGCACTGGTCGGCGTCGAGGTGGGTGGTGGTGTAGCGGACGCCGCCCGTTTCGGCGGTGCCCGCGCGCTGGGCGGCGGGCAGGTCGCAGTCGGGGGCGAGCGTCGAGTCGAGGCTGGTGGCGGGGTCGGCGGTGACGCCGGGGGCGAGCCGTTCGACGGAGGCGCTGCCGGAGGCGACCAGGACGGTTCGGCCGCCGGAGCCGGCGAACGAGTCGTGCAGGCGGGACTGCTGACTTCGGGTCAGCAGGTCGGGGGCGGCGACCAAGAGGGTCGTTTCCGGGCCGGAAGCGGCGGCTGCCTCGTCCAGGGTGGTCACCACGCGGGTGTCCACGCCACGGTCGGCGAGGAGTTCGGCGACGGCGCGGCTGCCGCCCGGGTCGGCGGAGCGTGGGTCGAGTTCGCCGTGCCGGGCGTCGGAGCGGATCACGGCGATGGCGATGGCTCCCGCGACGAGCAGCACGAGGGCGAGTGCGATACCGCGCGTGCGGGTCCACACTTGGCGGGCGGTGGGCGAGGCCGAGGTGGACGGGAGCGTGGCCTCGGTGGTCATTCGGCGGCTCCCTGGCGGGTGTGGGGGGCCGTGCTCTGGGTGCTGCTGGTGGCGAGCTGGGGCTTGGTGCGTTCCAGGTCGCGGTCGAGTTCGGCGATGCGGTGGTACGACTGCTCGGTCGCCGAGCGGCCGCCGTACGTCACGTCGTCGAAGTCCCGGGCGGCGGCGCGCAGTCGGTCGGTGTGGGCGGGCAGGGCCCGGCCGGCTTCGGCGGCGGCCTCGTCGGCGGTGCGGCCGGGGCGGACGTCGAGGAGTGCGCGTTCCTCCAGGGCGCGGACGAGGGCTCGCATGCGTGCCTGGACGGCCTGGTTCCAGTGGCCCTGGGCGGCGTGTGCCTCGGCGGCGGCGCGGTGGTCGGCGGCGCTGCGGGGGCGGTCGTCGAACAGGGCGGCGGACGAGGTGGGTTGGCGGCGCGGGGTGCCCAGGCGCCACCACAGGGCGCCTAGGACCGCGACGACGGCCAGGATGATGACGATTAGGCCGAGTGTGCCGCCGGGTGTCGCGGACGAGGCGGCGTTGAACAGTTTGTCGAGCCAGTCCCAGAAGGCGTCGAGGGCGCGCTGGAACAGGCTGGGGTCGTTCTCGTGGTACATGCCCTTGGACAGCTCGCGCCGGGCGGCCTCGCGCGCGGGGTCGCGTGGGGTGGTGAGGGGCGGCTCGTCGGTGGAGCGCGCCGACGACAGTACGGAGGTGTCGCCGGCGTGCAGCAGCGTCCGTATGGCGGTGTGTGGCAGTGCCGTTGTGAGAGGTTCCCCCGCCCAGCTCACCGCATCAGCTCCCCGGGGTGGTGCCGGGGGCGTTGGGGCCGTAGCCCTGGACGCCTGCGGCGCGGGCCAGTTCGAGGTCGAGGGCCTCGCGGCGGATGCGCTGGTCGATGTAGAGGAGCACGGTGACGCCGGCTGTGATCGGGAAGGTGATCATGGAGCCGATCACCGCGCCGATGCCGCTGACGATGAGGAAGGTCCAGCCGAGGCCGGCGCCGCCGCTGTTGAGCCAGCCGGTCACGCCGTCGCCGCTGAGGGCCGCGGCGAGGAAGGTGAACGGGATGACGATGATCGAGGCGACGACGTTCGCGATGATCGTGGCGAGCAGCTGGATGCCGAAGATCCGCCACCAGGTGCCCTGGACCAGCTTCGCGGAGCGGCTCATGGCCTTCTTGATGCCCTGCTTCTCCAGCATGAGGGCGGGCGAGGCCAGGGAGAAGCGGATCATCAGCCAGAGGGCGACGATGCCGGCGCCGATGACGCCCAGGACGGTGAGGGCGACGCCCGGCCCGGTGCTCCCGGAGGCGGTGATGAGAATGCCGGGCAGGGTGCCCACGGTGACGATGCCGGCGGTGATGAGCAGCAGCAGGCAGATGAGGCCGAACAGTTTGACGACCTGAGGGCGGGCGTCCCGCCAGGCCTCGCCGATGGTCACCGACTTGCCGAGTACGGCGCGGCTGGTGACGGTGGTGAGCAGTGCGGTCGCGATGACGGTGCCGACCAGGGAGATCACGAAGACGACGCTGGAGTTGAGCAGGGCGTCGCTCATGGCGCGGCTCAGCTCGCTGAGGGTGGCGCTCGGGTCGTTGAGGGCTTCGGTGCTGGAGTCGTCCAGGACGAGGCCCTGGAACAGGACGACGATGATCTCGGTGAGGACCGCGACGGTCAGGGAGATGCCGAGGACGGTGCGCCAGTAGGTGCGCATGGTGGAGACGGCGCCGTCGAGGATCTCGCCCACGCCGAGCGGGCGGAGCGGGATGATGCCGGGCTTGGCGGCGGGCGGGGGGCCGCCCCAGCCGCTTCCCCAGCCGCCGTAGGCGCCGGGGCTGCCGGGGGCTCCGTAGCCGCCGTATCCGCCGGGGCCTGCGGGGCCGCCGGGGGGCTGGGTGCCCCAGCCCGGGCCGGGTGGCGGGGGCGGGGGCGCCTGACCGGGGACGGTCGGGCCGCTGGGGGCGGACCACTGGGCGGGTGGCGGCTGGTCCTTGGACCACTGCGGGCTGGGGCCCTGCGGGGCCTGGCCCGGCTGGGCCGCTTGGCCGGGCTGGTCCGCGGGCTGTGCGGGGCCGGGGCGGTCGGTGGGCTCGGCAGTACCGGACGAGTCCGGCTTCTGCCCGTCGGACGGGGCGGATCCGGGCGAGGCCCAGCCCGGAGTGTCGTTCATCGTCGCTCCTTCACGGTGCCCGTCCGCGGTCGCGGCGGCAGGTTGGCAGCCATCGTGCCATGGGGTGGTCTTGGAATGACCGGCCGCGGTATGGGCTGCGTACCTTCAATTGTCCGCTCGATTGGGGGCAGACTGACCGCATGGCTGATCAGTACGCGTACAGCGGCGATGACAAGCGGCCGACGGAGATCCCCGCGATCCGTTGGGAGGAGCCACCGGAAGGACCCGTTCTGGTCCTTCTCGACCAGACGAGGCTGCCGGCCGAGGAGGTCGAGCTGGTCTGTACGGATGCGTCCGCGCTCGTGGAGGCGATCCGCTCCCTCGCCGTGCGCGGGGCGCCGCTGCTCGGTATCGCGGGGGCGTACGGTGTCGCGCTCGCCGCCGTGCGGGGCTTCGACGTGGACGAGGCCGCGGAGGCGCTGGCGAGTGCCCGGCCGACCGCGGTGAACCTGGCCCTCGGTGTGCGCCGGGCGCACTCGGCCTATGAGGCGGCGCTCGCCAAGGGCGGTGATGTCAGGCAGGCGGCGTCGGCGGCGCTGGCCGCGGCGCGGCAGTTGCACCGGGAGGATGCCGAGGCCAGTGCGCGGATGGCCGAGCACGGGCGGACGCTGCTGGACGAGCTGCTGCCCAGCGGCGGGCACCGGGTCCTCACCCACTGCAACACCGGTTCGCTGGTGTCGGGCGGGGAAGGGACGGCGTTCGCGGTGGCGCTCGCGGCGCACCGGGTGGGCAGGCTGCGGCGGCTGTGGGTGGACGAGACGCGTCCGTTGCTGCAGGGCGCTCGCCTGACGGCGTACGAGGCGGCGCGCAGCGGGGTGGCGTACACGCTGCTCACCGACAACGCGGCGGGGTCGCTGTTCGCCGCAGGGGAGGTGGACGCGGTGCTGATCGGGGCGGACCGCATCACGGCGGACGGGTCGGTCGCGAACAAGGTGGGGAGCTATCCGCTGGCGGTGCTGGCGCGGTACCACCATGTGCCGTTCATCGTGGTGGCGCCGGTGACGACGGTGGACCTGGACACTCCGGACGGGGCGTCCATCGAGGTCGAGCAGCGTCCTGGTCACGAGGTGACCGAGGTGGTGGCGCCGCAGGTGCCGGTGGCGGGTGCGCCAGAGGCGGGGGGTGGCATTCCGGTGGCGCCGCTGGGGACGCAGGCGTACAACCCGGCGTTCGATGTGACCCCGGCCGAGCTGGTGACGGCGATCGTCACGGAGGAGGGTGTGGTGTCGCCGGTGACGGCTGAGGCGCTGGCCGAGGTGTGTGCGCGGTCGCGCGGGGTGACGGCGGGCTGAGCCGTACGGCTGCCGGGGTGTGTGCGGGGCGTGTGGGCTCCGGCGGCCTCGTCCCTCGCCCGTGTGCCGGGGCCCGGGCCGACGGGTGTCGTCGAGATCAACTGTGGGCCGGCGAGGGCAGACAGTAGCGCTTGCTGCGACTATGGTCACTGGCCGGTGACCTACCTCACCACTGCCTTCGCCACTGTTATGAGAAT
Organism: Streptomyces sp. NPDC055506; assembly: GCF_053643595.1. NCBI lineage: Bacteria > Bacillati > Actinomycetota > Actinomycetes > Kitasatosporales > Streptomycetaceae > Streptomyces > Streptomyces sp. NPDC055506. Next base: position 7,258 of record NZ_JBSHKH010000109.1, read on the forward strand.
GGGATGATGTCGTTTATGAAGGGACGAGTCCTTGTCGTCGACGACGACACCGCACTGGCCGAGATGCTCGGCATCGTGCTGCGTGGTGAGGGTTTTGAGCCGTCTTTCGTGGCCGACGGTGACAAGGCGCTGGCCGCTTTCCGTGAGGCCAAGCCCGATCTGGTGCTGCTGGACCTGATGCTGCCCGGTCGGGACGGCATCGAGGTGTGCCGTCTGATCAGGGCGGAGTCCGGGGTGCCGATCGTGATGCTCACGGCGAAGAGCGACACGGTCGACGTCGTGGTGGGTCTGGAGTCGGGTGCCGACGACTACATCGTGAAACCGTTCAAGCCGAAGGAGCTGGTCGCCCGGATCCGGGCGCGGCTGCGGAGGTCGGAGGAGCCCGCTCCGGAGCAGCTGGCCATCGGTGACCTGGTCATCGATGTGGCCGGGCACTCCGTGAAGCGGGACGGGCAGTCGATCGCGCTGACGCCGCTGGAGTTCGACCTGCTGGTCGCGCTCGCGCGCAAGCCGTGGCAGGTGTTCACGCGCGAGGTGCTGCTGGAGCAGGTGTGGGGCTACCGGCATGCGGCGGACACGCGTCTGGTGAACGTGCATGTGCAGCGGCTGCGCTCCAAGGTCGAGAAGGACCCGGAGAAGCCGGAGATCGTGGTGACCGTCCGTGGCGTCGGGTACAAGGCAGGACCGAGCTGACATGTCCGGCGACAGTGCCGCTTCGGCGCCCGGACGGTCCGGGGCCCGCCCGGGGCGGCCTGTCGGGCGGAAGAAGGCGGGTTCCCGCTGGGGACGGTTCCTGGAGAGCGGGCTGCTGCTCCAGGGCGGAGTGCAGGGCAGCCCGGTCATCCGCCTGTTCATGCGGTGGGTGCGCCGGCCGCTGCTGCCCGTCATGCGGCTGTGGCGGCGCAACATCCAGCTCAAGGTCGTCGCCACGACGCTGCTGATGTCGCTGGGCGTGGTGCTGCTGCTGGGCTTCGTCGTCATCGGGCAGGTGCGCAACGGCCTGCTGGACGCCAAGGTGAAGGCGTCCCAGAGCCAGGCCACCGGCGGGTTCGCGGTGGCCAAGCAGCGGGCCGACGAGGCGGCGAGCGGGACCGGCGACGATGTCGCCACGGCGGACGGCCGTCCCGCGCAGAACGTCATCCAGTGGATGAGTGATCTGGTGTCCTCGCTGTCGAGTGGCGGGCAGGGCGCCTTTGACGTGGTCACGCTTCCGGCTTCCGACGCCGACGGTGCCGGTGGGCGCGGTCCGCGTGCCTCCGGTGAGGTGGACTGGAGCAAGAGCGTGCCGGCGGCGCTGCGGGAGCGGATCGGCAGCAGTACGGCGGCCGCGCAGAGCTACAGCAGGGTCATCTACAACAACGACACCAAGGACTCCGAGCCCGCCCTGGTCATCGGCAAGCAGGTCAACGACCCGAACGGCGATCCGTACCAGCTCTACTACCTCTTCCCGCTCACCCAGGAGGAGAAGTCGCTGAGCCTGGTCAAGGGGACGCTGGCGACGGCCGGGCTGTTCGTCGTGGTGCTGCTCGGGGCCATTGCCTGGCTCGTGGTGCGCCAGGTCGTCACGCCGGTGCGGATGGCGGCGGGGATCGCCGAGCGGCTGTCGGCCGGACGGCTGCAGGAACGTATGAAGGTCACCGGCGAGGACGACATCGCGCGGCTCGGTGAGGCCTTCAACAAGATGGCGCAGAACCTTCAGCTGAAGATCAGCCAGCTGGAGGACCTGTCGCGCATGCAGCGCCGGTTCGTGTCGGACGTGTCGCACGAGCTGCGTACGCCGCTGACGACCGTACGGATGGCTGCGGACGTCATCCATGAGGCGCGGGAGGACTTCGACCCGATCACCGCGCGGTCGGCGGAACTGCTCGCCGACCAGCTGGACCGGTTCGAGTCGCTGCTCGCGGACCTGCTGGAGATCAGCCGTTTCGACGCGGGTGCCGCGGCGCTGGAGGCGGAGCCGATAGACCTCAGGGAGGTCGTGCGGCGGGTGGTCAGCGGGGCCGAGCCGCTCGCGGAGCGCAAGGGCACGCAGATCCGGGTGTCCGGAGACCAGCAGCCCGTCGTCGCCGAGGCCGACGCCCGGCGCGTGGAGCGCGTGCTGCGCAACCTTGTCGTGAACGCCGTGGAGCACGGTGAGGGCAGGGATGTCGTCGTCAAGCTCGCCGCGGCCGGCGGCGCGGTCGCCGTCGCGGTGCGGGACTACGGGGTCGGGCTGAAGCCGGGCGAGGCGACCCGGGTGTTCAGCCGCTTCTGGCGGGCCGACCCGGCACGCGCGCGTACCACGGGTGGTACGGGCCTGGGGCTGTCCATCGCCCTGGAGGACGCGCGGCTGCACGGAGGCTGGCTGCAGGCTTGGGGTGAGCCGGGCGGCGGCTCGCAGTTCCGGCTGACGCTGCCCAGGACCGCGGACGAGCCGCTGCGGGGCTCCCCGATACCGCTGGAGCCCAAGGACTCACGGCGCAACCGGGGGCTCGACGACGCGGGTCTGCCGTGCGGTGGCAGGGACGGCGAGAAGCGGGCTACCGTGCCGGCGCAGCCGGCGAGCGGTCCGGTGCCGCCGGGTCCGGCGCGGAACCCGATACCGCCGCGGGCGGCCACCGTGGCACCTACGGCCGATCCGACGGCGCTGCCCGGCAACGGCGCGCGCGTGGTGCCGCGGCCCGCCTCGGGCACGCGGCGGCCGGACGGTCCGACGGCGGCGGAGCAGTCGGCTCGCGGCGGGGGTGCGGAGGACCCGGCGGGATCGGTCGGCGCCGGCGGTGCGGCTGGTGCGGCGGGGGCGGCTCGCGACGAGGACGCGGGCGGTCCGGCCGGTACGGCTGGTGACGCGGGCGGCAGTGACTCTGCGGGGGCGCCCCAGGAACCGGTCGTGAGCGAGCCGCGGGACAAGGACAACGGCTCCGCGGGCTCGGGCAGGGAAACCGAGCCGGGACACGCGGACAGGCAAGGGGAGGCATCTCGTGGGCGCTGACCGCGAGGGGCGCGGTCGGCGTACGCCCGCGCGCGTGATGGTGTACGCCGCCGGTGGCGTACTGGTGCTGGCGGGATGTGCCTCGATGCCGGACAGCGGGGATCTGCGGGGCGTGGAGTCCACACCGCGCCAGGACAGCCAGGTGCGGGTGTTCGCCGTGCCGCCGGGGGAGGACGCGCCGCCGTCGGAGATCGTGCAGGGCTTCCTGGAGGCGCTGACCAGCGACGATCCGCATTACAAGACCGCGCGCCAGTACCTGACCGGCGAGGCCGCGAAGACCTGGCGGCCGGAGCTGTCCACCACCGTGCTCACGGACGGGCCGGGTGCCAAGGCCGAGGGTGCCGGCGGCCGGGAGGACACCGGCGAGATCTCTTACACGCTGACCGGCACCAAGGTGGCCACCGTGGACGCGCAGCAGTCGTACGCGCCGGCGACCGGGGCGTACGGCAGGACCGTGCACCTGACGCAGGACGAGAAGACGAAGCAGTGGCGGATCGACGTGCTGCCCCAGGGCGTCCTCATGGGCCAGTCGGACTTCCAGCGCAACTACATGTCCGTCAACAAGTACTACTTCGCCTCGAACACCATGGCGGCCGGGGCGAACACGCAGCCCACGGCGGTCGCCGACCCCGTCTACGTCCGCCGCCGCGTGGACCCCATGACGCAGATGGTGCGCTCCCTGCTCAACGGCCCCACGCGGTGGCTCGGGCCCGTGGTCAGGTCGAGCGTACCCACCGGTACGGCGCTGGCGAAGGACGCCGGAGCGCTGACGCCCGACGAGCGGAACAAGCTGACGGTCCCGCTCAACGACAAGGCCGCGGGCATCGGCACCAACAGGTGCCAGGAGATGGCCGCCCAGATGCTGTTCACGCTGCGGAACCTCAGCCCGGCGGTGGACGAGGTCGAGCTGCGGGCCGGCGGGTCCGAGCTGTGCTCGCTCACGCAGGATGCGGCCGATGCGGCGGCTTTCCGGACCACGGCGCGCCACCCCGACTTCCTGTACTTCGTCGACGCCAAGGACCGGCTCGTACGGATCCCGGCGGGCAGCAGCGACACCAAGCCGGACACGGCGCCGGGGGCGCTGGGCGAGGGCGACACGGCGCTGCGGTCGGTGGCGGTGTCGCGGGACGAGCACACCGCGGCCGGTGTCGGCCTGGACGGCAGGTCGCTGTACGTGGGGTCGCTGGTCTCGGGCGGTTCGCTGGGCGAGCCGGTGCTGCGCAGCCAGGGCCGGACCGAGGAGGACCGGCTGACGACGCCCAGCTGGGACGCGGACGACGGCCTGTGGGTGGCCGACCGCGACCCGGACGACCCCCGTCTGCTGCTGTTCCAGGAGGGCAAGGGCGAGCCGCTGGAGGTGCGCACACCGCACTTGGACGGGCGGATCCAGTCCGTGCGGGTGGCCGCCGACGGGGTGCGGATCGCGCTGGTCGTGGAGAAGGGCGGCAAGAAGACCCTGCTCATCGGGCTGATCGAGCGGGAGGAGAAGCCGGGCGAGAAACCGGCCGTCAGAGTGGTCGAACTTCGCTCCGCGACGCCGGAGTTGGAGGAGGTCACGGCCATGTCGTGGGCCGGGGACAGCCGGCTCGTGGTGGTCGGGCGCGAGCACGGGGGCGTGGAGCAGATGCGGTACGTCCAGGTCGACGGCTCCACGCCGGACGTGCCGGCACCCGCTGCGCTGACCGGTGTCAAGGAGGTCACCGCCGCCGAGGACGACCGGCTGCCGCTGGTGGCGTACTCGGTGGACGGGATCGTCCGGCTGCCGTCGGGCGCGCAGTGGCAGAAGGTGACGGAGGGGACGGCGCCGGTCTATCCGGGGTGAGGCTCCCGGGGGATGCGAGGCGTCCTGGCGGGGACGTGAGGCGTCCTGGCGGGGATGTGAGGTGCTCTGGCAGGGGTCGGTGAAAGCGGGGCGTCGGCCCGCCCCGCGTGTTGTCCACAGGGGGTTATCCACAAGGGTGGCAGGGGGTCCTCGCTGTTGGCACAGTGGTGGCCATGCGGGGGTGGTGGCAGGACCTCACCGACCTGGTGCTTCCGGGCGAGTGCGGGGGCTGCGGGGCACCTCGTACGGTGCTGTGCGCGAAGTGCCGTGCGGTGCTGAGCGGAGCCGTGGCGCATCGGGTGCGGCCGGAGCCGGAGCCGCCGGGGCTTCCGGTGGTGCATGCGGCGGCACGGTACGCGGACGAGGTCCGGGCGACGCTGCTGGCCCACAAGGAACGGGGTGCTCTGGTGCTCGCCGGTCCGCTCGGGGCTGCTCTGGCGGGAGCGGTACGGGCGGGGCTTTCAGGAGCGCGGAGCGGGCCCAGGGCCGGAGGAGCGTGGTCGCGGGGCAGCGGGGCGCCTGTGCTGCTCGTGCCCGTTCCGTCCGGGCGGCGGGCCGTGCGGGCCCGGGGGCATGATCCGGCGCGGCGGATCGCGCTCGCGGCGGCGGGTGAGCTGCGGCGGAGCGGGGTGCCGGCCAGGGCGCTCGGCGTGCTGCGGCAGCGGCGGGCCGTGGCCGACCAGTCGGGGCTCAACTCCCGGCAGCGGCTGGACAATCTCGCGGGCGCGCTGGTGGTGGTGCCCGGTGGTGCGCGGCTGCTCTCGGAGGGCCCGGTCGTCCTTGTCGACGACGTGATGACCACGGGGGCGTCCCTGGCGGAGGCCGCGCGTGCCGTGCGGTCGGTGGTGGGGCTGGTTTCGAACGCTGCGGGGACTGGGGCCGTGTACAGGGGAGAGACGTGGGAAAGCAGAGAAGAACAGAACGTCGGAACAACGCGAGAGAGGACGGGCCGGTGGCCCGCCGAGCAGGGAATCACGGGCGCGGGCGGCGCCGGCGGAGTCGTTGACGTGGTGTGCGCGGCTGTCGTCGCGGCATCGCCGGACTCTTTCGAAATAAACCGGAACTGACTGAGAACTTGCGTCGTTGCAGGTAACGAGAGGGCCTATTCACCTGAACGGAGGTACGCCGCAGTAGAGGGTGACGACATCCGTCCGGGCGAGATATGTTCGGTTGAGAGGGAAAGCCGCAGGCCACACCTCTCAAAACCGAATGCCGTGCTGCGGGTTTTTCTTCATCACTCGCGACGGTGGAGTGGAGATCTCGCTCACGGGGGAGGAGGTGGAAGTCACCGAGTGTCCGAGGTTCCGGGCCTCACCGGAACCTGGTGCAAAAGGGAGATGCTCCGCACCGAAGCGGAGTGATCCGGGAACGGAGTTCTGCGTGGACATCGTCGTCAAGGGCCGCAAGACCGAGGTGCCCGAGCGGTTCCGGAAGCACGTGGCCGAGAAGCTGAAGCTGGAGAAGATCCAGAAGCTCGATGGCAAGGTGATCAGCCTCGACGTCGAGGTGTCCAAGGAGCCCAACCCCCGGCAGGCCGACCGCTGTGACCGAGTGGAGATCACGCTCCGCTCCCGCGGTCCGGTGATCCGGGCGGAGGCAGCGGCGAGCGATCCGTACGCGGCGCTCGACCTGGCGGCGGAAAAGCTGGAAGCCCGGCTGCGCAGGCAACACGACAAGCGGTTCTCGCGCCGTGGCTCGCGCCGGATCCCGGCCGCCGAGGTCGCCGATCACGTCCCGGGCGTGGCGACGCTCAACGGCAACGGCCTGGTGCCGACTCCGGAGGAAGAGCCGGACGCCGTGCCCACGAAGAAGATCGGCTCGCTGGAGGTACAGGGTGACGGCCCCATCGTCGTCCGCGAGAAGACCCACGTCGCAGCGCCCATGACCCTCGACCAGGCTCTCTACGAGATGGAGCTGGTCGGGCACGACTTCTACTTGTTCGTCGACTCCGAGACCAAGGAACCGAGTGTCGTCTACCGACGACACGCCTACGACTACGGCGTGATCCACCTCAGCACGGACACGATGGTTACGCAGGTGCACGCCCCCGATGCGGGCGGTGCGCTCGGCGGCTGACCGTTGCCGGGTGACAGCGGAGCAGGTGCCCCTGGAGCGCGTGTGCGCCCCCAGGGGCACCCCTGTGCGACCACTGCGCGCCCCGCTCGGTCGCCCCGGTGCCGTCCGGGCATGAAATCATGGTGGCCACGACCCAACCGGTGGGTCGTTGCTCTGGGTTGGCGATGGCTCAGGACCTCAGGCCACAGCCTTCAGGGGGAGGAACGATGGCGGACAGCTTCGGACCGATGCGTGACGAGGATGCCGACGACGGCGTCGTCGGCATGGGCCCGGACACGGACTCTCCACGCAAGGAACCGATCAGAGTCCTTGTGGTGGACGACCACGCCCTGTTCCGCCGTGGCCTGGAGATCGTGCTCGCGGCCGAGGAGGACATCCAGGTCATCGGGGAGGCCGGTGACGGCGCCGAGGCCGTCGAGAAGGCCGCCGACCTGCTGCCCGACATCGTCCTGATGGACGTGCGGATGCCCAAGCGGGGCGGGATCGAGGCGTGCACCTCCATCAAGGAAGTCGCGCCCAGCGCCAAGATCATCATGCTGACGATCAGCGACGAGGAAGCCGATCTCTACGACGCCATCAAGGCGGGGGCGACCGGCTATCTCCTCAAGGAGATCTCGACGGACGAGGTGGCCACCGCCATTCGCGCGGTGGCCGACGGGCAGTCGCAGATCAGCCCGTCCATGGCGTCGAAGCTGCTCACCGAGTTCAAGTCGATGATCCAGCGCACGGACGAGCGCCGGCTGGTGCCCGCGCCGCGGCTGACGGACCGCGAACTCGAAGTCCTCAAACTCGTCGCGACGGGGATGAACAACCGCGACATCGCCAAGGAGTTGTTCATCTCCGAGAACACCGTGAAGAACCATGTGCGCAACATCCTGGAGAAGCTGCAGCTGCACTCCAGGATGGAGGCGGTGGTGTACGCGATGCGGGAGAAGATCCTCGAGATTCGGTGAATCGGTGAAACGGTGAACCGCTAGAGCTCAGCCCATGGAGCTCACCCATAGAGCTCAGCCCAGGATGCGGGCGATCTCCTTCGTGAGGGGCTCGCGCAGGGCCGGGGTGTCGACCCGCTCCACGCGCACGTCCGTGCAGTCCACCCAGGTCGCCGCCTCGGCCAGGGCCTGGGCGACGGCCGGGACCGCCTTCGGGCCGTCGAGCGTTACCTGCTTGGCCACCAGCGTGCCGCCCTCGCGGGCCGGGTCCACGCGGCCGACGAGCCGGCCGCCGGCCAGCACCGGCATCGCGAAGTAGCCGTGCACCCGCTTCTGCTTGGGGACGTAGGCCTCCAGGCGGTGGGTGAAGCCGAAGATCCGCTCTGTGCGCGCCCGCTCCCAGATCAGGGAGTCGAAGGGTGACAGGAGGGTGGTGCGGTGGCGGCCGCGCGGAGGTGTCTCCAGGGCGGCGGGGTCGGCCCAGGCCGGCTTGGACCAGCCCTCGACCGTGACCGGGACCAGGCCCGAGTCGGCGATCACCGCGTCGACCTGTTCGCCCTTGAGGCGGTGGTAGTCGGCGATGTCCGCGCGGGTGCCGACGCCGAGGGACTGACCCGCCAGGCGGACCAGGCGGCGCACGCACTCGGTGTCATCGAGTTCGTCGTGCAGCAGGGGGCCCGGGACGGCGCGCTCGGCGAGGTCGTAGAGGCGCTTCCAGCCGCGGCGCTCCACGCAGACCACCTCGCCGTACATCAGGGCGCGTTCGACGGCGACCTTCGTGCCGGACCAGTCCCACCAGTCGTTCGTCTTCTTCGCGCCGCCCAACTCCGTCGCGGTGAGGGGGCCTTCGGAGCGGAGCTGCTTGATGACCTGGTCGTAGACACCGTCCGGGAGATCGTGGTTCCAGTGCGGGCGGTTGCGGTAGGCGCGGCGGCGGAAGGCGAAGTGGGGCCACTCCTCGATGGGGAGGATGCAGGCGGCGTGGGACCAGTACTCGAAGGCGTGCGTGTCCTTCCAGTACGCGTTCTCGACAGTCTTTCGGCCTACCGCGCCCAGGCGGGCGTACGGGACGAGCTCGTGGGAGCGGGCCAGGACCGAGATGGTGTCGAGCTGTATCGCGCCCAGGTGGCGGAGGATGCCGCGGACGCCGGAGCGGCGGTCTGGGGCGCCGAGAAAGCCTTGGGCGCGGAGCGCCAGTCGCCGGGCTTCGTCGGCGGAGAGCTGTGCGGAGGGGCGCGGGGTGGTCATGGGTCCGCACGATAGGGGGTGGGACTGACAGTGGTGGGTGAGCTGGGGGTTTGTCGGTGGGTGCTGGGCGTTGGTGCTCAGCGCGGGTGGGACCGCAGCCCGGCGTAGCGGGGTGCCGCTGCGCCCACCCGTGCCGCCCTTAGCGGCACGATTGCCCGCAGCTCAGCAGCTCAGCAGCTCAGCAGCTAAGCCGGCGCCGGGAGGTACGGGGCCGTTGACGGGAGGCTCAGGTCTGAGGGGAGGAGGGAGCCTACCCAGGAGTCCCGGCGGACTCCCTTGTTGTTGACCGCGGCGCGCAGGGTGCCTTCGATGGTGAAGCCGGAGCGTTCCGCCACGGCGCGGGAGGCGCGGTTGCCGACCTCGGCGCGCCATTCGATGCGGTCGAGTGCGGCGTGGACGAAGGCCCAGCGGCAGGCGGTGAGTACGGCCTCCGTGATGTAGCCGTTGGCGCGGTGCTGCTTCGTCGCCCAGAAGCCGATCTCGCCGACGCCCAGGGCGCGCATGGTGATGCCGAGCATGCCCGCCAGCTCTCCGGAGTGGAGGAAGACGCCGAGAGTGAACATGGACCCGTCCGTCCAGCCGTCCGGGACCATCTGTTCCGTGAAGCCCTGGGCGTGCTCGCGGAGGTAGGGCGAGGGGATCGTGGTCCAGCGCTGGATGTCGGGGTCCTGACAGGCGTCGTACACCGCGTCGGTGTCCTGAGGGCCGACCGTGCGCAGCAGGAGGCGGTCCGTGGTGAGGGTGACGGGGTCCATCGGCCGATTCTGCTCGGAGGTCGGCGAGCGTGCCATCTGTTTGCTGTACGTGAGTGCGTTGTCACGCTTCGCTTAATTCGGTCGGGGGATGCGGCACTATCCGCGGGGCCCGGACGTTGTCCCTTTTGAAGCACACGAGAATCAGAATTGAAGCAGCGGACGGTCGCCGTCACGGCAGGCCCTCCCGGCGCGGTGGGGTCCTCGCATACGATGGCCGTTGCTCAGTAAGTCAAGTGGTAACCGACCGTCCCAGGCCCGACCGGCAAGGAGACCAACCCCCGTGTCCGTCCTCTCGAAGATCATGCGTGCAGGCGAAGGCAAGATCCTGCGCAAGCTGCACCGCATCGCGGACCAGGTCAACTCCATCGAAGAGGACTTCGTCGACCTCTCCGACGCCGAGCTGCGCGCCCTCACCGATGAGTACAAGCAGCGCTACGCCGACGGCGAGACCCTGGACGACCTGCTGCCCGAGGCGTTCGCCACCGTCCGCGAGGCCGCCAAGCGCGTCCTCGGCCAGCGTCACTACGACGTACAGATGATGGGCGGCGCCGCCCTGCACATGGGCTATGTGGCGGAGATGAAGACCGGTGAGGGCAAGACCCTCGTCGGCACGCTGCCGGCGTATCTGAACGCGCTGTCCGGCAAGGGCGTCCACATCATCACGGTCAACGACTATCTGGCCGAGCGTGACTCCGAGATGATGGGCCGCGTCCACCGGTTCCTGGGCCTCGAGGTCGGCTGCATCCTCGCCAACATGACGCCGGCTCAGCGCCGCGAGCAGTACGCCTGCGACATCACGTACGGCACGAACAACGAGTTCGGATTCGACTACCTGCGCGACAACATGGCGTGGTCCCAGGACGAGCTCGTCCAGCGCGGCCACAACTTCGCCATCGTCGACGAGGTCGACTCCATCCTCATCGACGAGGCCCGTACGCCGCTGATCATCTCCGGCCCGGCCGACCAGGCCACCAAGTGGTACGGGGACTTCGCCAAGCTGGTGAAGCGACTCAAGCGCGGCGAGGCCGGCCAACCGCTCAAGGGCATCGAGGAGACCGGCGACTACGACGTCGACGAGAAGAAGCGCACGGTCGCCATCCACGAGTCCGGCGTCAGCAAGGTCGAGGACTGGCTGGGCATCGACAACCTCTACGAGTCGGTGAACACCCCTCTGGTGGGCTACCTGAACAACGCCATCAAGGCGAAGGAGCTCTTCAAGAAGGACAAGGACTACGTCATCATCGACGACGAGGTCATGATCGTCGACGAGCACACCGGACGTATCCTCGCCGGCCGCCGTTACAACGAGGGCATGCACCAGGCGATCGAGGCCAAGGAAGCGGTCCCGATCAAGGACGAGAACCAGACGCTCGCCACGATCACCCTGCAGAACTTCTTCCGGCTCTACAAGCGCCACGACCACAACGACAAGGAACAGCCCGGCCTGTCCGGCATGACCGGTACGGCCATGACCGAGGCCGCCGAGTTCCACCAGATCTACAAGCTCGGTGTGGTGCCGATCCCGACCAACCGGCCGATGGTCCGCAAGGACCAGTCGGACCTGATCTACCGGACCGAGGTCGCCAAGTTCGAGGCGGTCGTCGACGACATCGAGGAGAAGCACCGCAAGGGTCAGCCGATCCTCGTCGGCACCACCTCCGTCGAGAAGTCCGAGTACCTCTCGCAGCAGCTCAGCAAGCGCGGCATCCAGCACGAGGTGCTGAACGCCAAGCAGCACGACCGTGAGGCGACGATCGTCGCCCAGGCCGGCCGCAAGGGCGCCGTCACGGTCGCCACGAACATGGCCGGCCGCGGTACGGACATCAAGCTCGGCGGCAACCCCGAGGACCTCGCCGAGGCGGAGCTGCGCCAGCGCGGTCTCGACCCCGAGGAGCACATTGAGGAGTGGGCGCACGCCCTGCCCGAGGCGCTCCAGCGGGCCGAGAAGGCCGTCCAGGCCGAGAAGGACGAGGTCGAGAGGCTCGGCGGGCTCTACGTGCTGGGCACCGAGCGGCACGAGTCGCGGCGGATCGACAATCAGCTGCGCGGTCGTTCCGGCCGTCAGGGTGACCCGGGCGAGTCCCGCTTCTACCTCTCGCTCGGCGACGACCTGATGCGGCTGTTCAAGGCCCAGATGGTCGAGCGCGTGATGTCGATGGCGAACGTCCCGGACGACGTGCCGATCGAGAACAAGATGGTCACGCGCGCGATCGCCTCCGCCCAGTCGCAGGTCGAGCAGCAGAACTTCGAGACCCGTAAGAACGTCCTGAAGTACGACGAGGTCCTCAACCGCCAGCGCGAGGTCATCTACGGCGAGCGCCGCCGCGTCCTGGAGGGCGAGGACCTGCACGAGCAGGTGCAGCACTTCATGGACGACACCATCGACGCCTATGTGGGCGCCGAGACCGCCGAGGGGTTCCCCGAGGACTGGGACCTCGACCGGCTGTGGGGCGCGTTCAAGCAGCTCTACCCGGCCAAGGTCACGATCGAGGAGCTGGAGGAGGCCGCCGGCGACCGGGCGGGCCTGACCGCCGAGTTCATCGGCGACTCCATCAAGGACGACATCCACGAGCAGTACGAGGCGCGTGAGGCGCAGCTCGGCTCCGAGATCATGCGTGAGCTGGAGCGCCGGGTCGTGCTGTCGGTCCTGGACCGCAAGTGGCGCGAGCACCTCTACGAGATGGACTACCTCCAGGAGGGCATCGGCCTGCGCGCGATGGCGCAGAAGGACCCGCTGGTCGAGTACCAGCGCGAGGGCTTCGACATGTTCACCGCGATGATGGAGGGCATCAAGGAGGAGTCCGTCGGCTACCTGTTCAACCTGGAGGTCCAGGTCGAGCAGCAGGTCGAGGAGGTCCCGGTCGAGGACACCAAGCCGGTGGCCGACCTGGAGAAGCAGGACGCGGTGCCGGCGCAGGCGGGCTCCCGGCCGGAGATCCGTGCCAAGGGGCTCGACGTCCCGCAGCGGCGCAACCTCCACTTCTCCGCGCCGACGGTCGACGGTGAGGGTGGCACCATCGAGGGTGACTTCACCGAGGACGGCGAGCCGGTGCGTTCCGAGTCCGACGGCCTCACGCGCGCGGAGCGCCGGAAGCAGGCGAAGGGCCGGGGGCGTCGTAAGAAGTGACGGCGGCCGTGGCGCCGTAGCGGCTTGAAGGGGCCGGACACCCGAGGGTGTCCGGCCCTTCGGTTTGCCCGTGGCGGTCGTGGCTGGGCTCGTCCCGGGCCTCAGCAGGCCTCTGCGCGGGGTGGGCGGGGGCCGCCCAGTTCCACGGCCGTGCAGCGCCAGCGGAGGTCCTGGCCGAGTTCCAGGCGGAAGGCCATCGCGCGGAGCCGGTCGCCGGCGCCGATGCGGGCGAACGCCTCGATGGCGCCGGGGCGGGGCTCGTACCAGCCGATGTCCCGGACGACGGGGCGGGCGCCACGGGTGCGCAGGGGGCCGCGTTCGGCGAGCCAGGCCAGTTCGTCGTAGGCGCGGCCCCGGGTGTGGCGGAGCATCGAGTGGACGGGGCGGCGGCCGCTGAGGACGGCGAGCAGGAGGTCGGCGAAGCGGTCGGTGGGGAGGAGCGGCTGGGGGACCGGCCGGCGGGGGCCTTGGGCCGGGACGCGGGGCGTGGGGGCCGTGGGGGTGCTGGGTGTCTGCTGGGTCGCGGTAGGGGCGCTGGGTGTCTGCCGGGTCGCGGTAGGGGTGCTGGGTGTCTGCCGGGTCGCGGTGGGTGTGCGGGTCGTCGGCCGGGTTGCCGTGGGGGCGCCGGGTTGTGTCTGCCGGGTTGCCGTTCGGGATCCGGAGGGGGTCGGTGGGCGGGTGTCCGCGGGGCGGGTGCGGGCGGTCTCGGCGCGGCCGCCGGTGGGCGGACGGTCTCCGGCGGCAGTGGTGCGGGCGGGGCCTCCGGCGGGGGTTCGCGGAGGGGCTGCGCCGCCGGGGGTGCGTGAGGCGGTGGTGACCTGGGTGCGTGAGGCGGTGCTCCCGGGAGTGCGTGAGGCTGTGCTGCCGGGGCGGCGGGGGTCGCGGCGGGCCGGAGGGCGGCTCGGCGGGCGATGCTGTGCCCTGGTCATGACCTTGTTCATGGGGGTCCCCGTTTCATGGGCCGGTAGATACCCGTGGGCCGGTGGGTACCGGTGAGTAACTTCGGGTTGGTGATCTTGTACGGGGTGGATGGGGGCAGGAGCAAGGCAGCGAGCCTTGGGTCGCGGGCGCCGGAATGTTCACCTATCCGGGTGATCCGGGGAGTGAGGAGCCCGTCGGGGCTGGGGCGCGCCGGGTGAATTCCGGGCCCGGGGTGGACGCGTCGGGCGTCACGGGCCGGAACTCGAAAGGGGACCCCCGCACGTATCCTGGAGGCCCTCCGGGGCCCTCCTGAGCCTCCTGGGCCCTCCGGCCATGAACCGACCACGAAAGCGGCCAGCCATGCGTGTCTACGTGCCCCTGACCCTCCCCGGTCTCGCCGAGGCGTACAAAACGGGTGAGCTGGGAGCCGGGCCGTTCCTGGCGTACGCCGTGACGCCCGCGCTGCGTGAGTGGTACGTCTCCGACGACATCGAGGAACTGGAGTACGCGGCGCTGAACCGGGCCGCACTGGCCTCCCTGCGGCTGCTGGCCATCGAGCCGGGGGTGCCGCGGCGCCGGGTCGTGGTGGCCGTGGACGTGCCCGACCGGGATGCGAGCACCGATCCCGACCTGGGGCTCGATCCGGCGGCGCTGGGAGAGGTACGGGTTTCGGCTCCCGTGGCGCTGGCCAGGGCGGCGGCGGTGCATGTCGACGCGGATGACGCGGAGGCGGATGTGACGGCGGCCGCCGCGGCGCTGGGGGCGGCGGATGCCGGGGACGACGACGCGCAGTTCGTCGTGGACGGTGCCGAGGATCATGAGCTGCTGTGGTTCGCCACGCAGGAGATCCCGAACCTGGTGGGGCAGGGGGACTGAGCGGCCCCGGGCCCGGCCCCGGGCGCCGGGGGCGCGTTGGGGCGCTGTTCTCTTGATTGTCAGTGGGGCCGGGTACGTTTTTGGGCATGGGGATGAAGACGGGCGCGCACATTGTCTGGGACTGGAACGGGACGCTGTTCCATGACATCGACGCGATCATCGGGGCGACGAACGCGGCCTTCGCCGAGCTGGGGCTGGAGTCGCTGACGCTGGAGAAGTACCGGGAGCTGTACTGCGTGCCGGTGCCGAAGTTCTACGAGCGGCTGATGGGGCGGCTGCCGACCGAGGCCGAGTGGGAGGCCATGGACGAGGTCTTCCACCGGTACTACTCGGAGCACCGGGGGGCGTGCGGGCTGACGGTGGGGGCCGTGGAGCTGCTGTCGGGGTGGCGGTCGGCGGGGCGCAGCCAGTCGATTCTGAGCATGTATGTGCACGAGGAGCTCGTGCCGTTGGTGCGGGGGTTCGGGATCGAGCCGCACTTCATACGGGTGGACGGGCGGACCGGGCCGTCGGGGGGCAGCAAGGCCGAGCACATGGTGCGGCATCTCGCGTCACTGACGGGGGTGGAGCCGGGGCGGACCGTGGTGATCGGGGATGCGGCGGATGATGCGGTGGCCGCGTTGCATGTGGGGGCTCGGGCTGTGCTGTACACCGGGGGGTCGCACAGTCGGGTGAGTCTGGAGCAGGTGGGTGTGCCTGTGGTGGACACGTTGGAGGATGCCGTTGCGGAGGCTGAGCGGCTCGCGGCGGCCTGACCGGAAACTGGCGGGTTTCGGGGTGCTCGGCGTTGGTGCTGGGGCGGGGTGGGTCCGCAGCCCGGCGTAGCGGGGTGACGCTGCACCCACCCGTGCCGCCCTTAGCGGCATGCATGCCCGCAGTCAAAAGGGTCTGCACTGTGCAGAACGTCAAACTTCCGGGCCTGGTTTTGTACACATACGGCTCATGACGGCCCCCCTGTAAGGAGCGATAGCCTTGGTGGCGTGATCAGCGCGATAGTTCGCGGGGACGTCGTCGTCCCTGCCCTGCGCCCGGACGGACCACATCCGTGACCGGGCGGCGGTCGCTGGTATTCGCGGGCGGTACGGGGCATCGATGACTCCCGGGACGCCGAGCACCACCGGGACCGAGGCGTCGCAGAGAGCAGCGTCACACCCGTGGGGCAGCTCAAAAATGGCTCAGACACCCCCGCTCCTCTCGTCTGGCGGCATAGCGTCGGAACAGACCGGATACCCCGTGTCACGGCGTGACGTCGTCAGCGCAGAGACCGTACTTCCTTCTACGTCACGCAACGGCGCGCGACAGGAGCCAGAGGACAATGCAGACCAAGCTGGACGAAGCAAAGGCCGAGTTGCTCGAGAGGGCTGCCCGGGTAGCTGAGAACAGCCCGGTCGGGGGGCACCTACCGACCGGGTCGACGGGCGAGGAGATCCCAGACGCCCAGGAGGCCCCGGACCGCGAGTCCCTGATCTCGTTCCTCCAGCGTTACTACCTGCACACGGCCCCGGAGGACCTCGCCGACCGCGACCCGGTCGATGTCTTCGGAGCCGCCGTCTCCCACTACCGGCTGGCCGAGAACCGCCCCCAGGGCACGGCCAACGTGCGGGTTCACACTCCCACCGTGGAAGAGAACGGGTGGACGTGCAGCCACTCCGTCGTCGAGGTCGTCACCGACGACATGCCCTTCCTCGTGGACTCCGTCACCAATGAGCTGACACGGCAGGGGCGCGGGATCCACGTCGTCATCCACCCCCAGTTCGTGGTGCGGCGCGATGTGACCGGCAAGCTCATCGAGGTGCTGCCCACGCCCCCGACCGGCGCCGGCGACCTCCCGCACGACGCGCACGTCGAGTCCTGGATCCACGTGGAGACCGACCGCGAGACGGACCGTGCCGATCTGAAGCAGATCGCCGCCGACCTGCTGCGCGTGCTGTCCGACGCCCGTGAGGCCGTCGAGGACTGGGGCAAGATGCGGGACGCGGCGATCCGGCTGGCGGAGGGGCTGCCGGACGAGCCCATCCCCGGTGACCTGCCCGGACCGCAGGTCGAGGAGGCCCGCGAGCTGCTGCGCTGGCTGGCCGACGACCACTTCACCTTCCTGGGCTACCGCGAGTATCAGCTGCGCGAGGACGACTCCCTGGCCGCCGTCCCTGGCACCGGGCTCGGCATACTGCGCTCGGACCCGCACCACGCCGCCGAGGAGAGCCACCCGGTCAGCCCGTCGTTCGAGCGGCTGCCCGCCGACGCCCGGGCCAAGGCGCGCGAGCACAAGCTGCTCGTCCTGACCAAGGCGAACAGCAGGGCCACCGTGCACCGGCCGTCGTACCTGGACTACATCGGGGTGAAGAAGTTCGACGCCGACGGCAATGTCGTCGGCGAGCGGCGCTTCCTCGGGCTGTTCTCCTCCGCCGCCTACACCGAGTCCGTGCGTCGGGTCCCCGTCATCCGGCGCAAGGTCGAGGAGGTCCTGGAGCGGGCCGGCTTCTCACCCAACAGCCACGACGGGCGGGACCTGCTGCAGATCCTGGAGACGTACCCGCGCGACGAGCTCTTCCAGACCCCGGTCGACGAGCTGCGGTCCATCGTCACCTCCGTCCTCTACCTCCAGGAGCGCAGGCGCCTCAGGCTCTACCTGCGCCAGGACGAGTACGGGCGCTACTACTCCGCCCTCGTCTACCTCCCGCGCGACCGCTACACCACGGCTGTGCGCCTCAGGATCATCGAGATCCTCAAGGAGGAGCTGGGCGGCATCAGCGTCGACTTCACCGCCTGGAACACCGAGTCGATCCTCTCCCGGCTGCACTTCGTGGTCCGGGTCCCGCAGGGCACCGAGCTGCCGGAGCTGTCCGACTCCGACAAGGACCGCATCGAGGCCCGGCTGGTGGAGGCGGCCCGCTCCTGGGAGGACGCCTTCGCGGAGGCGCTCAACGCCGAGCTCGGCGAGGAGCGCGCGGCCGAGCTGATGCGCCGGTACGCGCACGCCTTCCCCGAGGGCTACAAGGCCGACCACAACCCGCGCGCCGCGGTCGCCGACCTCGTCCACCTCGAACAGCTCAACGCCGAGGAGGGCAAGGACTTCGCGCTCAGCCTGTACGAGCCGGTGGGCGCCGCCCCCGAGGAGCGCCGCTTCAAGATCTACCGCACGGGCGACGCCATCTCCCTCTCGGCGGTGCTGCCGGTCCTCAACCGGCTCGGCGTCGAGGTCGTCGACGAGCGGCCGTACGACCTGCGCTGCCCGGACCGCAGCGTGGCCTGGATCTACGACTTCGGCCTGCGCATGCCCCGCTCGCAGAACGGCAGCGGGGACTACCTCGGTGACGACGCCCGCGAGCGCTTCCAGGATGCCTTCTCCGCCACCTGGACCGGCAAGGCGGAGAACGACGGCTTCAACTCCCTCGTGCTGAGCGCCGGGCTCACCTGGCGCCAGGCGATGGTGCTGCGGGCGTACGCGAAGTACCTGCGCCAGGCGGCTTCGACGTTCAGCCAGGACTACATGGAGGACACCCTCCGCAACAACGTCCACACCACCCGGCTGCTCGTCTCCCTGTTCGAGGCGCGGATGTCGCCGGACCGGCAGCGCGCGGGGCACGAGATCGTGGACGCGCTGCTGGAGGAGGTCGACGCGGCCCTCGACCAGGTGGCCTCGCTCGACGAGGACCGGATCCTCCGGTCGTTCCTCACGGTCATCAAGGCGACGCTGCGGACGAACTTCTTCCAGGAGGCGGCGGGCGGCAAGCCGCACGACTACGTCTCCATGAAGTTCGACCCGCAGGCCATCCCCGACCTCCCGGCGCCGCGTCCGGCGTACGAGATCTGGGTGTACTCGCCGCGGGTCGAGGGCGTGCACCTCAGGTTCGGCAAGGTCGCGCGCGGTGGTCTGCGCTGGTCCGACCGGCGTGAGGACTTCCGCACCGAGATCCTCGGCCTGGTCAAGGCGCAGATGGTGAAGAACACCGTCATCGTGCCGGTGGGCGCCAAGGGCGGCTTCGTCGCCAAGCAGCTGCCCGACCCGAGCGTGGACCGGGACGCGTGGCTGGCCGAGGGTGTCGCGAGCTACAAGACGTTCATCTCCGCGCTGCTCGACATCACCGACAACATGGTGGCCGGCGAGGTCGTGCCCCCGGCGGACGTCGTCCGGCACGACGAGGACGACACCTACCTCGTCGTCGCAGCCGACAAGGGCACAGCGACCTTCTCCGACATCGCCAACGGGGTCGCCGAGCAGTACAACTTCTGGCTCGGTGACGCCTTCGCCTCCGGCGGCTCCGCCGGCTACGACCACAAGGGCATGGGCATCACCGCCCGCGGCGCCTGGGAGTCCGTCAAGCGGCACTTCCGGGAGCTGGGCGTGGACACCCAGACCGAGGACTTCACGGTCGTCGGCATCGGCGACATGTCCGGTGACGTGTTCGGCAACGGCATGCTGCTCTCCGAGCACATCCGCCTGGTGGCCGCCTTCGACCACCGGCACATCTTCATCGACCCGAACCCGGACGCCGCCACCTCCTACGCCGAGCGGCGCCGCCTGTTCGAGCTGCCCCGCTCCAGCTGGGAGGACTACAACAAGGAGCTGCTGTCGGCCGGCGGCGGCATCTTCCCGCGCACGGCCAAGGCGATCCCGGTCAACGCGCACATCCGCGAGGCCCTCGGCATCGAGGCCAAGGTCACCAAGCTGACCCCGGCCGACCTGATGAAGGCGATCTTCCAGGCGCCGGTGGACCTGCTGTGGAACGGCGGCATCGGTACGTACGTCAAGTCCTCGGCCGAATCGAACGCGGACGTCGGTGACAAGGCCAACGACGCCATCCGCGTCGACGGCAAGGACCTGCGCGTCAAGGTCGTCGGCGAGGGCGGCAACCTGGGCCTGACCCAGCTCGGCCGGATCGAGTTCGCGCTGCACGGCGGCCGGATCAACACCGACGCCATCGACAACAGCGCGGGCGTGGACACCTCCGACCACGAGGTGAACATCAAGATCCTGCTCAACAGCCTCGTCTCGGACGGCGACATGACCGTCAAGCAGCGCAACAAGCTGCTCGCCGAGATGACCGACGAGGTCGGCCGCCTGGTGCTGCGCAACAACTACGCGCAGAACACGGCGATCGCCAACGCCCTCGCCCAGTCCGGCTCCATGCTCCACGCCCAGCAGCGCTTCATGAAGCACCTGGTCAGGGAGGGCCACCTCAACCGGGCGCTGGAGTTCCTGCCCACCGACCGGCAGATCCGCGAGCGGCTCTCCGCGGGCCAGGGCCTGACCGGCCCGGAGACGGCCGTACTGCTGGCGTACACGAAGATCACGGTCGCCGAGGAGCTGCTGCACACCTCGCTGCCGGACGACCCGTACCTGAGCACCCTGCTGCGCGCGTACTTCCCGACCGAGCTGCGCGAGCAGTTCCCCGAGCACCTCGTCAGCCACCCGCTGCGCCGTGAGATCACCACGACCGTCCTGGTCAACGACACGGTCAACACGGGCGGTACGACGTATCTGCACCGGCTGCGCGAGGAGACCGGGGCGTCGCTCGAGGAGATCGTGCGGGCGCAGACCGCGGCCCGGGCGATCTTCCGCCAGTCCCCGGTGTGGGACGGGGTCGAGGCGCTCGACAACAAGGTCGAGGCCGACGTCCAGACCCGCATCCGTCTGCACTCGCGCCGCCTGGTCGAGCGCGGCACGCGCTGGCTGCTCAACAACCGGCCGCAGCCGCTGGACCTCGCCGAGACGGTCGATTTCTTCGCCGACCGGGTCGAGCAGGTCTGGGGGCAGCTGCCGAATCTGCTGCGCGGCGCCGATCTGGAGTGGTACCAGAAGATCTTCGACGAGCTGACGGGCGTCGGTGTCCCGGACGAACTCGCCACCCGGGTGGCCGGTTTCTCCTCCGCCTTCCCGACGGTGGACATCGTCTCGGTCGCGGACCGTATGGGCCGGGAGCCGCTGGACGTCGCCGAGGTCTACTACGACCTCGCCGACCGGCTGCGCATCACCCAGCTCATGGACCGCATCTCCGAGCTGCCCCGTGCCGACCGCTGGCAGTCCATGGCCCGCGCGGCGATCCGCGAGGACCTGTACGCGGCGCACGCGGCGCTGACCGCCGACGTCCTGGCGGTGGGCAACGGCAGCTCCACGCCCGAGCAGCGCTACAAGGCATGGGAGCAGAAGAACGCGGCGATCCTCGGCCGCGCCCGCACCACACTGGAGGAGATCCAGAGCTCCGACGCGTTCGACCTCGCCAACCTGTCGGTGGCGATGCGCACGATGAGGACGCTGCTGCGGACGCACTCGTAGGGCGTACGGCCTCTTAGGGC